>CAZTTW010000067.1:5544-11741 GCA_964616265.1 uncultured Myxococcales bacterium
ATGTTGACGTAGCTCGGCAGTCCCGTGACTCCCTGCTGCCACTCGCTCTGGTCCACCTTCGCGTATCCCGCCGCTCGTGCAGGATCCGCAGCAAGCAACCCGACGAAGAACACTGCTAGCGCAAACGCGAGAATTCGATTTGTATGCATGGTTGTGTACCGGATGCCGACAGCCGGAAGCCCCTTTGTTCGTGGCGACGATCTCGTCGACGGTGTGCCCAAGTTGCCGCCACCGTCGACAATCGGCTCAACGTAGAGTGCGTTGTGAATGCGACGCAACATGGGCACCGGGGCCTCTCGCCCGCGCCACCGATGGAGGTGGCTATCGGATCTGGACCTTGGACAATGACGGGAATGATTGGCGCCCACGAGTGAACCTTGCCGACTGTACGCTCCGTGCGGAGAAGCGAGGCTCGAAAAGCGCGACTTGGCGACTCGTCGAGCGCGGCGGTCGTCCCGCGGCGTCCCAGGAACATCTCCGAAGACCGCGTTGTCCTTGAGCTGATGCGGGCGAAGAGCGTATTCTCACAGCGCTCTTGATGTCAGCGTGGAGAGATCGGAGGCGACATGGCGAGGAGTTTCGTGGCGGTGACCGCAGCACACCAGCATGCGTTCGTCGCGCGGGTGCGAACCGGCGCTCTCGCGTTCATTGCGTTGGCCGGGGTCGAGATGCTGGCCCGAGGTGCGCGGGCCGAGGAACTGCCCCTGTCCATCGAACAGCTTCGCGATCTTCCGTTGGAAGAATTGCTCAGCATCGAAGTTACCACCGCATCGTTGCGGCCACAGGCGCTGCAAGAGGTGCCTGCGACGATCTATGTCGTGACCGAAGACGACTTTCGGGCTTACGGGTATCGCGACTTGAAGGACATCCTTCGCAACTTGCAAGGAATGGAATACGTCGATCCCGGTTCTCACCTGTTCGGCGGTCAGCGCGGCTTCTCCGGCTACTGGGATCTGACCAAGCTCCTGATCAACGGTCGGGAGGCGAACGCCTTGTCGAGCAACGCCCCCTTCATCGTCAACCAGTTTTCGCTTTCCGGGGTCAAACAGGTGGAGATCGTTCAGGGTCCGGCATCGGTCCTCTATGGCTCAGAGGCATTTTCGGGCGTCATCAACATCATCACCAAGGACTCGGGAAATAGCCCGGAAGAGAGCTCGCTGACCGGACTGATCGGCGGCGGCGACAAGTCCAGCCAAGATACGAACGGTGCCTTCCATTCCGTGGCCAAGCGCGGCCCGCTGGGATTGGTGCTGGATGGGTACATCGACGGGGGCAGAGGACCCAACGACACCGACTTTCTCAAGACGGCCGAGTATGCCGAGGTCAATCGCGACATCCGAACGTACTTGCTCGATCACGGCAACCCCTACCGGAACGACTATCGCAACGCCAGGTTCAACGCCGAGCTGGCGTACTCGCCCCTAAGCCGGGTCCAGATCAAGGCGGGCGCGCTCTATTTGCGGACGGAGAATGGCGGCGGCATCGAAGTCCCCAACCTCAGCTACACCAATGACGACGTCATCGATGAGCAGACACATTTCTACCTCAGCGGCGAGTACAAATTCGCGACCGTACCCGTACAGAGCACGCTGTCCTATCAACACATGGTGGAGAACTTCTGGACCCGCGAGCAGAGTACCGAGAACACCGGTGACAACCCTCCGCTGCTTGCGGCTTTCAACGTCGAGAACAGCAAGCTGGACGTAGTCAACCTGCAAGTCGACTATTTCCCCTCGGTCATCGACAATTACTTCCTGACCGGCATTGGCATGCGGGATACCCGCTTGGGTGAGCCCGCAACCACGGGGAGCAGCCCCAACGACACCACGCCCGGGCAACCGGACTCGCTGGCCGGACGGTCTCTTTTTCCTCCGGCCGGGTACTATTCCCTCCTGCGACCTTACCTGCACCAGAATCGGATCTACGTCTACGCGCAGGATCAGCAGAACCTCTGGGACAAGAGAATCCAGCTTACTGCCGGCCTTCGCTACGATCACAACAGCATCTACGGGAACGTCCTCAACGTCCGAAGTGGAATCTCGCTGCGCCCCTTGTCCCATTTCACACTCAAGGGGCTCTTCGGACAAGGGTTTCGCGAACCCAGGGTGGTGGAGCTCTTTCTCAATCCCAACCTCGTCCCGGCCCGGATGAATACCTGGGAGGTTTCCCTTCTGTTCACGCCCATGCGCAATCTCTCGGGTCAAGTCGCCTATTTTCAGAACTACGCGAGCAAGCTCATCGTCCCTGCCAATACTCCGAACGGGCTATCGCCCGAGAACATTGGCGAAAAGTCCGTGGCTGGGGTCGAAACGCTGCTTCGCTATCAAGTCGGTCCACTCAGTGGCGATCTCTGGCACAGTTACGAGTACTCCATCGACACTCAACCGCTGCTGGGCACAGCCAAGAACAAGCTGGGATTCGGCGGTCACTACACATACCGCGAGCACCTCTCGCTCGCGCTGCGCGCCAAGTACACCGGTCGTGCGCAAGGGCAAGCTCTCGATGCCACGCAGAATCAGATCAACATCAGCGTCCCACAGTACTTCACTCTGGATTTGAATGCGCTGGCGCAGGATCTTGCATTTGCGGGCGTGAATTGGGATCTGGCGTTCTCAGTCTTCAACCTTCTGGACAGAAGGAATCTCTATGTGAACACCTCACATCGAATCCCAGTCGCTATCTTGCCGATGGAAGAGAATACTTCGGAAGGGTCACAATCCGCTACTGAGCGCGGTCGTAATCGGGACAGACAGCAATCCTTGTCGTGCCGCTAGCCGGCACATTCCACAGTCGGCGAGCGGGGGCAGAGCCTGTGAGCTCTTCCCGCCTGTGGACGAGCATGTCGCAGGCATTCTGATCATGGTTTGCGCCGGAGTGTAGGAGTAAACTCTCGTCATGCGCCACGTCCAAGCTGACCGTAATCTGCACTGGTCCCGATCCCTCGCCGTACGCGCACGTCTCGGCGTCGGCTTCGCAGCGCTCATGGCGGGCGTCAGCTTCGCTGGGACCGCAAGCGCGAAACCGTTTGAGGACTATCTCAAACCGACGCCCATCGTCTCGCCGCTCAGCTCGGCCAGCTGGGGCGTGGCGGGCGTGTTGCCGCGCGACTTGTCGAACGGAATCGAGGACGCCAAGGGCGCGGCCGTTCCTCCCGGCTGGTTCTACTGGGACGGCGAGATTATCAAAGCGCAGGACGGCAAGTACCACATGTTCATGAGCAACGCATGGTTGCTCCTGCTGGGTTTTGCGATCTTGCCGCTGGTTCGCCGGCGGGGCTCCGCCAAGAAGGACTGAAGAAGAACGAACGACGAATCGCCTGCACGATTGGCAGGATCTGCGGTTCAAGATTGGCATCTTTGCATGAATGCTAGTTGCATTTTTGCGCCGCTAGAACGTCGTATGCGTAAACTGGTTGCATGAGGAACCGTAGAATGTCCAAGTTCCCGCTGACCAAGGTGATGGTGATCGTCGGCCTTCTGGCGCTCGGCAACGTTGCCTGCGGCAACTCGAATGGAGGTGGCGGCAGTGGCGGAACAAGTAGCCCGGCAGGCGGGAGTGGCGGCGGCGGTCACGGCGGAAATACCGGCTTGGGCGGAGCGAACGGCAGTGGCGGCGCGCAGGGCACAACCACCGAGACGGGCGGACACTCTGGCGGCGGTGGCGGCACACCAGGCGCGGGTGGAACAAACGCCGGGGCCGGTGGGCAAACCGGGCAAGGAGGCGTTTCTGGGTCGGGTGGCAGCTCGTCGGGAGGCGCGGGCGCCACGGGCACGGGCGGCGCAGGACCCGCCTCCGGCGGACGCACCAGTTTGGACGCTGGATCCACGGACGCTTCCAGTAGCGGCGGCACGAACAGCGGCGGATCGGGCGTGCAAGCGGGAGGAGCCGGAGGCGCCCCATCGACCGGCGGCACGAGCGGCAGCAGCGGATACAACCCGTGCAAAGCCAGTCCTTGCGTTGTCCTTCCGCTCGGCGACTCGATCACGCACGGCTTCGGCTCGACCGACGACGCGGGCTACCGCTCGCCGCTCTTCAAATTGATTGTTGCCGCAAACCAGAACGTCACGTTCATCGGTTCGCTGACCAATGGCCCTGCCACCGTATCGGGTAAGACGTTCCCGAGTCACCACGAAGGCCACGATGGCATCACCGTAAGTGGTATTACTGGATGGGTACCGCCGGCGAAAGCCTTCTCGGCAACGCCCCACATTGTGCTGCTCCACATCGGGACGAACGACGTGACCAGCAACGCGGATCCGACGACTACGGCGAACCAGCTCGATACGTTGGTGAGCAATCTCGTCGCCGCCGCGCCCGATGCCCTCATCGTGGTGGCGAAGATCGTCCCGCTTTTCTACGCCAGCACGACGTACAACAACTACGTGGCAAAGATTCCCGGCATTGTAAGCGCGCACGCAGCCAAGAACCAACACGTGATCATGGTTGACATGAGCACCATGCCGACCTCGGACCTAGGCAACGGCGTGCACCCGAGCGATCAGGGATACGCGTACATGGGCAACCTCTGGTACACGACCATCAAGGACTACTTGCCCAATTAGAGCGCCCGCGCTCGGTCCGGCCCTTCAGTGTCCGCCGAGGTCAGGCGCGCCCCGCGGAGCTCCGCCGAAGGTTGGCCATCTGGGACGGGCTGCTCTTGCCGTGCATCCTCGCATCGCGAGCGTTTCGTCGCAGGAACGCCGCAGAAGAGGACGGCTCGCGCAGCGGACGACCGACACGCTTTGGCGCCGCTGGTAGGGGGCACGGATCCTGCTCTTACGAGAGACATGTTGAACTGCAAGCCTCTCGTGAGTGGTCTTTTGGGGCTGCTGCTGCTCCTGGGGGCGGCGCCAACGGCGGACGCGGCCGTGGTCATCATCCGCCACGGCCCGCGCGAGGCGCCGCCTGCGATGGTCGAGGAACACCCCGCTCCACGCCGCGGTTATGTCTGGGTCGGCGGCCATCATGGCTACCGGCACAAGCACTACTACTGGACTCGGGGGCACTACGTTCGCGAACGTCGGAGCTACGACTACGTACCCGGTCGCTGGGACCGCCACGACGATCACTACGACTGGTACGAGGGCGGCTGGCGCCGGCATCGGTAGGAGGCCGTCGTCTGGCTGGGCGATGCCTGCGAGCATTCGAGGGGACGGAAGCTCGAACTCGGGCTGGGCTCAAAAAAATTGGCGACTCGGCAAACGTTCTGCCTCTAACTGGAAGTACTTTTCCAGGAGAAGAAGCATGCCAGCGTTCCCAGTTCGTACAGCGGTTTACGTATTTTGCACGGCACTGGTCCTCGGTGGCACGGCGTGTGGGATGAAGACCACGCTCGAGACGTTGCCCACCAGTCCGGACGCCAAGACCACGGGTCCCGGGGCGGACGCTTCTCCTTCGGTCATTGGCGACAGCGGCGGATTTGGGCTACCTGACGCGGCCGCGCTGACCTCACCCGACGTCGCCACGGACGCCCAGGTTTCCGTCAACGGTCCGGATCTCGCCCCCGCGCGAAACCCGGATGCTCTTTCAACCCCAACGGCACCCGATGGCAGCACGGTGCCCGTCCCACCAGACGCTTCCGCCCTGGGTAGTCGCGACAGCGGCGGCACCTCGCCGGACTCTGGTCGCCCGGTTCCCACCAGGGATGGTGGCGTGGTCATTGGCAGGGACGGCGGTATCACCATCCCCGGGTTTGGAAGCGATGCTGGCTTCACCTTCCCAACCCGACCCGATAGCGGTTTGACGATCCCCGGATTTGGCAACGATGCCGGTTTCACCTTCCCCGGATTTGGCGATGGCGGTTTCACCTTCCCGGGATTTGGCGATGGCGGTTTCACCATCACGACCGGGCCGGGGACGGGAGGCCCTGGCAACGGTGGCGGACTCGGCGGAGGCACCAACGGTGGCGGATTCGGCGGAGGTACCAACGGTGGCGGAGCAGGTCGCGGCAATGGTGGCGCCGGCCGCGGCAACGGCGGATAGACTGCGGCCGCGGCGGGCGAGGAAGAAGCCTCTCGGACGCGTCGTCTTTTGATGATCGAATCTGTTCGTCGCCACTAATAGCGCCAGGAGGGAATTCCATGAACATGTCTCGATCGATCCTATCGAAGTCGGCGCGAGGTGCCCGTTTCGGGCTGGCCTGTGCGACGGCCGCACTTTTGGGCCTGGGTTGCAGCAGCAGTTCGGGTGGTCTGTCG
>CAZTTW010000068.1:0-11677 GCA_964616265.1 uncultured Myxococcales bacterium
CCCAGCCACGACAGAGCGACGGCGATTTCGCCGGCGAAGGTGAACTTGAACGCGATGGACAGGAGGTTGAGCACAATCTTCTCCCACTGGCCGCGGTCGACGTAGACCGGGCCGGGCAACGGTGGGCAGTCGATCCGCAAGCCAAGCCCGGCCGCTTCGACCGCCGAGCGAAAGGCGCTCGCCAGCTCGGCGGTGTAGGCTGCCAGGTCGGTGGGCTCGAACGCCGTCTCGAGGCGTGCGGCTTCGATGCGCGCGAATTCGAGCAGAGTGTTCACCAGCTTGAGCAGGCGCAACGAATTGCGATGGGCCGTCTCGAGCTGCGGGCGGCTGACGGCCAGCGCCTGGTCGCGCAGCAATTCCTCGAGCGGGCCGATGATGAGTGTCAGGGGCGTGCGCAGTTCGTGGCTGACGTTCGAGAAGAACGTGGTCTTGGCACGATCAAGCTCCGCCAAAGCCTCGACCCGCCGGCGCTGTTCCTCGTACGCCTGCGCGTTGCCGATGCTGGCCGCGATCTGCGACGCGACCAGCTCGAGGAAACTACGATAGCGATCGGTCAAGGCACGCATGGCATTGAGCCCGACAACGAGCACGCCGGCGGGCGCGCTGCCCCGGGCGGGCACGGGCAGCACCAGCCCCTGAGTCGGACGCGGGACGAGCTCGTGGGCCTGAAAATCGAGGTCGGCCGGCAGCCGCGAGATAACCTCGGAGCTCCGGGTGGCGGCGACCTCTTCCAGTCGCCAGGGCGACGAGGCGCCCACCGGCATGCTGGCTGGTACGCTCGCCGCGTCCGAATGCAGGCCGGCCATCCCCACGCGCACAAGTCGCTCGCCGTTCGGTTCTTCCTGGTACAGCACCGCAAAGGGCAGATCGGTCGGGCTGCGCGTCAGGCAGCTCATGATCCGCTCGATCGCATCGTGTACCGTGCGCGCATCCGTGGTGGCTGCCGAAAGCTCACGCAGGAAGGCCAACTGGCGTTCGCTGTACACGCGTTCTGTGGTCTCGGTGACGGCGCAGAAGACACCTCTTACGCCGCCCGATTCGTCCCGGATCGGGCTGTACGTGAACGTGAAGTAGCACTCCTCGGTAAACCCGCGCCGCTTGAGCGGCAGCATCAGGTCCTCGAAGTAGCTGGTCTCGCCGCGTTTGATGACATTCTCGAGCATGGGCCCGATCGTGCTCCAGATCTCGGGCCAGCATTCGCGCCCCGGTCGTCCCATGGCCCGAGGATGCTTGTCGGCGATGATGGCTCGGTAGGCATCGTTGTAGAGCATCACCAACTCGGAGCCCCACCAGAGCAGAACCGGGAAGCCGGAAGCCAGACAGATGCTGACGGAGGTCTTCAGACTCTGCGGCCAAGATGTCACGGGACCGATCGGACTGTGCGTCCAATCGAGCGAGCGGATGAGCTGGCTCATCTCTCCGCCTCCCATCAAGAAGTCCGGCGCTGTCTGGTTCTGGCTTGTGCCCTGTGTCCCAGTGCCCATGTCGACTGACTCCTGGGAGACCACATCGATGGGCTGGTCGATGTCCCGCAGCATCGAACAGTGTTAGCAGGAGAGCATTTTCGCGCCAGGTTCTTTTCCGTTACCTGGACGGAACGTGCAGCGGCGATTGCAGACAGTGGATCTGGCCAAGCTTGACCATGCTGGAACTGTCTGTGCAGACCGACGAGACCTTCGTGGCTCCTGCAGATCAGGGGGCAAATTCGCCTTGCACGTATATTCCCCACAAGACATATACGACCTCATGGAATCCGGGTTCGCCATCCTTGCAGAGCCAAGCCGTCGGGCCATTCTCAGTCTGCTCGCGTCGTCCGAACAATCGGTGGGCGAGATCGAGTCCCAGCTCGGCCTGGCCCAGCCCTCGGTCTCCAAACACCTGCGCGTATTGCGCGAGGCCGGCTTCGTGGAGTCGCGCGTGGACGCGCAAAGGCGACTGTACCGGATTCGGCCTGAGCCACTCATGGAAATGGATGCGTGGCTGGCGCCCTTTCGCCGCTTCTGGACCCGCCACGTAGACGCCTTGGAACGGCACCTCGATCGCATGGATTCGGTACCTAATCGGAAAGGAAGAAAACGATGAACAACCGTGACGACTATACGCCCGGCCCGGCGGCCGGCGCTGAGATCCGAAAAGAGGGAGAGAAGTGGACACTCGTTCTCGTACGCGACTTGCACCATCCTCCTGCCAAGGTTTGGCAGGCGCTCACGGAGCCCGAGCACCTTCGCGAATGGGCGCCGTTCGATGCCGACCGGAGCCTCGGCACCATGGGCACCGCGAAGCTTTCCACGGTGGGGGCCCCGTACGTATCCGAGTCGCGCGTAAAGCGGGCCGATGCGCCGAAGGTGCTGGAATACGACTGGGGTGGCGGCGACCTGCGCTGGGAGCTGGAGCCGCTGGGAGACGGCGGCACGCGGCTCACGCTTTGGCACAACATCGACCGTCGACATATAGCGATGGGCGCTGCCGGTTGGCACATCTGTTTCGATGTGCTGGATCGGTTCCTCGCGGGCGAGCCGCTTGGACGCATCGTCGGCCCCGACGCCATGAAGTTCGGCGGCTGGCAACGACTGCACGCCGAATACGCCAAGCAGTTCGGCGCCGAGATCCCGGGGCGATCGCCCAATTCTTGAAGGAGGAAGCCATGGAATCAACTCTGCGAAAATCGGCGCTCGCGCCCACCGATTCGAACATGCCGCGCTCCAAAGCCATCGTCATCAGCTACTGGATCGCCACCGCCCTCTTCTGCCTGCAAATGGGCTTCACCGCCTACGCGCAACTCCGCCTGCCGCAGGTGGCGGCGGCGTTCGCCCACCTCGGCTTCCCTACCTACTTCCGGGTGGAACTGTCCTTGGTTAAGCTCCTCGGCGTGGTGTTGTTGCTCGCGCCGGTGCCGGCCCGGCTCAAGGAATGGGCCTACGCCGGCTTCGCCATCACCCTCGGCTCCGCGCTCATCGCCCATCTCTCGGTAGGCGATGGCCCGCAAGCGTGGGGCTGGCCGGTGGGCACCTTCGTGCTCTGGAGTCTTTCGTACGTCTTCTGGCGCCGCCTGCAAGCCGCGACGTCGAACGGCTGAGCGCACGGTCGGGTACAATGGGGGTCAGACAAGGAACGAACATGATGACCAAGACCTCGACGAAACCGTCGCAAGGGCCCCTCGCCCGCGTTACGGGCTGCTTATTCCTGCTGAGCTTCTTCTTGCCGATGTTGAATTGGATCTTGGTTAACTCCAGGTTCGTGGTGGCGGCAGATGCAGCCGAGGCCGCGAGGCGCGTTGCGGCCAACGAAGGGCTCTTTCGATTGGGGATCGTCAATGACTTGCTCACAGCTGTCATCGCTTTGGGGCTGGCCCTCACGCTCTATCGGATGCTCAGGTCGGTAAACCGGAGTCTTGCCCTGTTGGCGCTCTTGTTGAAAGCAACCGAGGGGGGGCTTTTGGCCGCAATAGCTTTGGGAAACTTCGTAGCCCTGCTGATTTGGAAGGGCCATGCCGCCGCGCCTGCGGTTGAACTGGGTCAGATGCAAGCCCTTGTCGGACTGGTTTTCAATACGCGAATGTCCGTCGCCGCAGTCCCCATGGTGTTTCTTGGGTTGAATCTCACGGTCTTCTTGTCCTTGTTGTACAAGTCAAAATATGTTCCCGCATTTTGGGCCGGGTTTGGGGTCTTCTCTTATTTGCTCATTCTCGTCTACGCTCTATTGACCATGTCGTTTCCTGATTGGGCCGCAATCTTGGTCATTCAGAGTGTCTGCTGGGCACCGAGCTGTCTGTTTGAAATCGCCATCGGAATTTGGCTCCTGAGCAGAGGGATCCGCGATCCAGGCATAGTGTCCGTCGCGTCTTGAGAGAAACATCGACGCGGTTCCGAAGCCCGCGAGCCGCGCCCCCGATTACCTACGCGCCCGAAGTCGGCGCGTCCACCGGCCGCTTGCTGATGAAGCTCAGCACCAGTACCCAGAAACAGAGCACGAGGTTGAAAAGCGGAATCTGTAGCGGCGGTGGCAGACAGTAGATGATGGCCACCGCGGGAATCCAAACCGCCCACGTGGACATGAGGGTTACTGGAATCGAGAACGTGAAAAAGTCGAAATCCAACTTCGCTTTCATCGCTCTCCACGAGAAGGCGCTTTCCTTCCACAGAAAGGCCAGCGCCGCCACCGGGGCCGCCCAGAAGGTGTTGTACACGAATTGATCCAGCAGGACTTTGCGCGCAATGGTTCCCAGGTCCGCTTGATTGCCAAACCAGTGCGACTGCAGGCGATAGAGCAGATCGATCTCGATGCCCTTGTAGGCCCAGAAAAGCAGGTAGAAGGCGAGCTCATGCGCCAGCCGCGTGCGACGCATCCTTCCGCTGACTAGGAGAAAGAGAAACGGCACTGCCCCGCCGAAGAACGCCGTGGTGGTGGCCGAGAAGACAAGACCGTAGCGGATCTTCCACATGCCGATTGCCTGGAAGAGGCCATGAGCGGCGGGAAGGATCCGATCCGCGAGGATGAGAAGGAGCGCGAGGATCCACAGCGCCAGCCCAGGCAACGCGTTTTGCTTCATCCCTGCCAGTCCCGAGGCAAGGATTCTTCTTCCGTCGAGTTTCATGCAGCGTCCGCGCGAGCGTAGATTGTTTCCAAAGTGTAGATCCGTGCGCGACGCTCTTTCGGGTGGCACCGCGGGGTGAGGTCCACCACACTAGCAGACATTCCACGAACGGAGGCCCCATGCTCACCAAAGGTTATGCTGCCCTGTCGGCTGATGCTCCCCTTGTCCCGTATCAATTCGAACGCCGCGCGCCGGGTCGGCGGGATGTTCAAATCGCCATTGAATTCTGCGGAATCTGCCATTCGGACATTCACTTCGCCCGCAACGAATGGGGAATGACGGTCTTTCCATGCCTGCCCGGCCACGAGATCATCGGCCGCGTGGTCAAGGTCGGCGACGACGTCAAGAAGGTGAAGGTTGGCCAACGCGTGGCGGTGGGCTGTTTCGTGAGCTCGTGCGGGACCTGCCCAAGTTGCAAGGAAGGGCACGAGAACTACTGCGAGACCGGCATGACGATGACCTACGGAAGCCCGGACGCGGACGCGGGCGGGAAGACGCAAACCTTGGGTGGCTATTCCAACCAGATCGTCGTCACTGAGCACTTCGTCTTGAACGTCCCGGCGAACCTGGATCCGGCGGGCACCGCCCCGTTGCTTTGCGCCGGCATCACGACGTACTCGCCGCTTCGCCACGTTGGCGTGAAGAAAGGGTCGCGCGTCGCCGTGATGGGACTCGGAGGCCTCGGCCACATGGCGGTCAAGCTCGCCGCCTCGTTCGGTGCCGAAGTGACGATGCTGAGCCGCTCGCCGGG
Organism: uncultured Myxococcales bacterium; assembly: GCA_964616265.1. Classification (GTDB taxonomy): domain Bacteria; phylum Myxococcota_A; class Polyangia; order Fen-1088; family Fen-1088; genus Fen-1118. The sequence goes on from CAZTTW010000068.1 coordinate 5,346, forward strand.
GAAGAAAGCCGACGCGCAGAAGCTGGGCGCGCACGACTTCGTCCTCACCAGCGCAGACAACGCCCTGGCGCCGCTGGCGAACCGCTTCGACGCCATCGTCGACACCATCTCGGCCAAGCACGACATCAATGGACCGCTCGGCTGCCTGAAGCGCGAAGGAACGCTCATTCTGGTGGGCGCATCTCCCGAGACGCTCGATCTAAGCCCGTTCCCTCTCATTTTCGGGCGCCGCAAAATCATGGGCTCGCTGGTGGGCGGGATCCCCGAGACCCAAGAAATGCTGAATCACTGTGGAAAGCACGGCATTACCAGCGACATCGAGCTCACCACACCGGACAAGATCAACGCGGCCTTCGAGCGCACCCTGAAGGGCGACGTGAAGTACCGCTTCGTCATCGACTGCACGAAGTTCTAGCCCTACCGCCGTGCGTGCCCTCTCCGCGGTTTGAATGAGCGAGGGCGTTCACCGGGGCGTGGGCGTTCGGGGGGAACCAAGCATTCTTTGCCGTGGCCGATCAAATCGCGGCGCCCCATGGTGACGAGGGCCTCGCGTAAGATCGGCCAGTTCTCCTCGGCGTGGTAGCGCAGGAAGGCCTTCTGCAACCGGCGCTGCTTCTCCCCCTTCACGAGATAGACGCTGTTTTCGTCCTGGCCGTCGATGCGGGCCAGGGGGCTGCGGCCGGTGTGGTACATGGCCGATGCCAGCGCCATGGGCGTGGGCAGGAAGGTTTGCACCTGGTCGGGGCGAAAACCCTGTTTCTTGCACCACAGGGCCAGGTTCAACATGTCCTCGTCGGTGGTCCCCGGGTGGCCGGCCATGAAGTATGGGATCAGGTACTGTTCCTTCCCTGCGGCTTTCGAGAAGTCGTCGAAGTGCTTCTTGAACGCCTCGTAGTCGCCGATGCCAGGCTTCTGCATCTTGGACAGCGCGCCCATCTCGGTGTGCTCGGGCGCGATCTTCAAGTAGCCGCCCACGTGGTGGGTCACCAGCTCCTTGATGTATTCGGGCGAGCGCACCGCCAGGTCGAAACGAATCCCCGAGGCGACGGTGACCTTCTTCACCCCTTCCGTTGCGCGAGCCTTGCGATAAAGATTGATCAGGGGACCATGATCGGTGCCCATGTTGGGTCACACCGTCGGGTACACGCAGGACAGGCGACGGCACGAGGCTTCGATCGCCGGCGACTTGCAGGACATCCTGTACATGTTGGCGGTGGGACCGCCGAGGTCGGTGATGACGCCCGTGAAACCCGGAGTCTTGTCCCTGACGTTCGCAATTTCGCGCGCGATGGATGCCTCGGAGCGGCTTTGGATGATCCGGCCTTCGTGCTCGGTGAGCGAGCAGAAGGTACAACCGCCGAAGCAGCCGCGCAGGATGGTCACCGAGAATTTGATCATCTCGAAGGCCGGGATGGGGTGGCCGTCGTAGCTGGGGTGTGGCTTGCGGGAATAGGGCAGGTCGTAGACCTGGTCCATCTCGGCGGTGGTCAGGGGAATCGGCGGGGGATTGAGCCACAGATCCCGATCCATATGGCGTTGGACCAGTGCCCGCGCGTTCCCGGGGTTGGATTCGAGGTGCAACAGACGAGAGGCGTGGGCATAGGCCGCGGGCGATCGGGTCACCGATTCGAAGGAAGGCATGCGCAGCACGCTGGTCAGGCGATCGCCCCGGGGCACCGGCGCGGCGGGATCGCGCATGTCGATCTCTTCAAAACCTTCGGGCCGGGTTTCCGCGGGACGCGTGTACGCAGTACCGCGAATGTCGATGAGATCGGCGATGCTTTCCTTGCCGGCCAGGCGGTGGGCAATTTCCACGACCTGCCGTTCAGCGTTGCCGTACACCAGCAGATCCGCCTTGGCATCGAGGAGGAAACCGCGACGGACCTTTTCCGACCAGTGATCGTAATGGGCTATACGCCGCAGGCTCGCCTCCACGCCGCCCAAGACGATGGGCACATCGGGGAAGGCCTCGCGGCAACGCTGCGAATACACCAGGCTGGCCCGGTCGGGGCGCAGCCCAGCCTTACCGTCGGGGGAATAGGCGTCGTCGCTGCGAATGCGCCGTTCGGAAGTGTAGTGGTTCACCAGGGAATCCATGTTCCCGGCCGTGATGCCGAAGAACAGGGTGGGCGCACCGAGGGCGGCGAAGGCGTCGGGGGAGCGCCAATCGGGCTGGGAGATGATGCCCACGCGAAACCCTTGTTCCTCCAAGACGCGGCCTATCAGGGCAGCGCCAAAACTGGGGTGATCGATGTACGCATCCCCGGTGACCACGATGACGTCGCAGGCATCCCATCCCAGGGCGTCCATCTCCGCGCGAGACATCGGCAACACGGGGGAAACCCCGAAGCGCTTTGCCCAATACTTGCGTCGCGAAAACAGCGTGGGCTTGAGAACATTTGGGGATACGATCTCGAAAAGAGGAGAAGACACGGCGCCAAAGCGTACGATGGGCGATGACCACGCGCCGGGAGTTTTCACGGTTGTGCCAGGTGTGTGCGGGCAAGACTCCCAGGGACGATGGCGGATGCCCAAGCGAGTCAACGGGGGAGCGTCAATCCGAGACCTCCGGTAGCCCTGCCCGTGGTCGCCCTCGTCTCTGCGTCCGGAATCGAGTTCGACGTCTTCTGATGCGTTGTCGATGTCAGGGTTCGTAGATCATGCGTTGGGGCTCCGTCGGCACCGCCGTACGCTTCGCAGACACCGCTGGTCGGTTCTATGACCGCGCCTACCGCGCCACGAACTGAATCACCTTCGAAGCAAGTTCGGCGAGGAAGCTTTCGCGATTGGGCAGCGATTCGGTGGTCTGTGGCGGCCTTGCATCCATGAAGGAGAAGTGATCGGCGCCCTCGACGACGTGGAAGGCGATGGCGGTTCGATCTGCCAGCGCTTCACGAAGGAATTCAGCTTGCGCGGGTGGCGTGATGACGTCCTTCGAGGCGGCCCACAGTTGGACGGGTACGCGCACGACTTCGAGCGCGCCCGGCGCGCGATAGAAATCCGTCGCCGGAGCCATCAGTACCAGCCGTGCAAGCTGCGGCTCGGGCGCGATATCCAGTCGCGTCCGGTCGCGGGTCCACGCCTGACCTCCTGCCAGGGCCAGCAGCAGGGTCGCCCCGATGGAATGACCAACGCCCGTCGTGGGCAACGGTGGCTGTGAGATCCGATCGAGCGCAAGGCGCAGGCGGCGGGCGCGCGCGAGGAGATCGGCCGCGGTCGGTATCGGCGTGAGCAGTCGATCGAAGTACGGAGCGGCAACGGTACAGCCGCTTTCGCAAAGCGACGTCAGGAGTGAAAGGTGCCGTTCAGGATTGCCGCCGCCACCCACTGCAAAGAGGACAGCGGCCGAAGGCGCCGCCGCCTCGAACAAGGCGAAGTCAAACGAATCGCTGCCATCGCTTATCGACACCTTTCTCATGGGCAAACGCTAGCATGAGCGCCAGTGTGGCGGACGGTTCGAAAGCTCCCCGCTCTTCATTTCGAACTTGCGGCGTATTCCGTCAGCGGTGCCAGCCCTTTGGTCAGCACCCCCGAGTGTGCCGGGGCGATGGCTTTGATCTCGGAAGACAAGGGTAGAAGGCGCGTCGCCAGTTGGCGAAGAGAAGCGCGGTTCTCTTCCGGGCTTTCGCTGGTGAGGCGCTTGCCAGGCGCGAGCTTTCCCTCCTTGGTAGACTCGGCGCTGTCGCCCATGAACAGGACACCTCGCGCGAGAAAGGCGGCGCTGCCCTTCGTGTGGCCTGGAACTGCAAGGACACGGACGGGAAGATCTTCGATGGTCACCGTCTCGCCGTCGTGCAGAGCGTGCGTAACCTTCATCCCGGTGGGATGCGTTCCTGCAAGCTTGAAGATACCCCTCGCCTCGCGTCCCTCGGCCAAGCCAACGTCCGGCTCTAGTACCATCACCTGCGCTTGCGGAAACGCGAGTGCTCCGGCCGTGTGGTCGCGATCGCCGTGCGTGAGGAAGATGGCCTTGACGGCGGCAGGACCAAGGTTGCGTCGAGCGAGCGCGAGAACGATGGCCTTGGCTTGGCGGTCGTTGCCAGCGTCGACCAGGGCCACGCTCTTGTCGCCGATGTCGAGGACGTAAGCCGCGACGATGCCGTCCTTCACTGCTTCGACACCGTCGATGCGCTGTCCATCCTTGATGGGCAAGTTGCCGGCGAATGACAGATAGAGCAGCACGCCGACCGTGGCGACGAGAAGGATGAGAGCGGCGACGATGATCTTGAGGAGCTTGAATACGAAGCGCATGGCGCTGTTTCTACACCCGAGATCGTTCAGTGTCGCCGGAATGAAAAGGGGGCGCTCCTCTTACGCGCGCTTTGGAGAGCACTCGTCCGCGAGCAGGCGTGATCTTTGCTAGGGCTCCTTGCACCTACCGAGGAGAGGAAGAACCATCATGCCAACACGAACTGCGAAAAGGCAGGCCCAACAAGCGAAGCGCGAAGGGAAACGACCGACCACCCAAGCAGGCGCCTTCGTCAGAGAGGAAATGCACCAGATGAAACACGGGCGAGGTGCGGCGCATTCGAGAAAACAGGCCATTGCCATCGGGCTTTCCGAAGCCAGGCGCTCAGGCGTAGGACTTGGGCCGGCCAAGGGTTCGGCCGCTACACGCCGAAAAGCCCAGCGCGATACGGAAATCGGACAGGGCAAGCGAAAGCCGTCACCCGCACGCGTCCGCGCCGGTAAGAAAGCAGCGCAGACACGCATGCGGCATCAGCAAGAGCAGCACCCCTAGCGGCATAGCTTGGCAGAGGCCCAGACTGTCTCCTATCCGCCGCGCACGAGACCAAGCAAGGCGGCCAGCTCGGGCTCGCCGTTGTAGAAATGCGGTGAGACGCGGACCCGCCCCCGGCGCGCCGATAGAACAATGCCTGCCTGGGCGGCGCGCTGGACGAAGTCGTCGGCGTTTCCGGACGGTGGGCGGAAGGTCAGAATGCCCTTGCGCGGGGAAGGCTCCGGGCCGGGATCGAGGCCACGTGCCGAGAGCTCGCTCGCCGCTTCGTCAAGCCACGATCGGATGTGCGAGGCGATGTGCTCGATGCCGACCTCCTCGAGGAGCGCGAGACCCGCACCCATGCCTAGAATCGTCGCGAAGCTCTGCGTTCCTTCTTCGAGCCGGGCGGCATCGTCGCGCAAGTCGAAGTGCAGATGATCGAAGTCGAGCGGGTTCTTCACGCTCTTCCAGCCCACCACGGGCGGGCGCAGAGCGGGCGCGATCTCGCGACGGACGTAAGCGATGCCAATCCCGGGCAAGCCGAGTTGCCACTTGTGACTGTCGGCCGCAAGAAAATCAATCTGAGCGCGCTTCACATCGATGGGAAAGGCGCCCACGCTCTGGATGCCGTCCACGCAAAAGAGCACCCCGCGCTCACGACAGAGCGCGCCGATGGCCTCGAGATCGGTCGCCACGCCGGTCGCGAACTCGACGGAGCTGACCGACACCACGCGGGTTCGTGGTCCGAGCGCCTTCGCAACGGCTTCCGGCACGACGCCACCCTCGGTCGCGTCGATAGGACGCACGACCACGCCGCGACTCTCGAGGTGCATCCAGGGATAGACGTTCGCCGGATATTCCAGCGCCGTGCACACCGCCACCTCGTCGCCCGGCTTCCAGTCGAGGCCTTCTGCAAACGTCGAGAGACCGTGTGATGTGCTGCGGATGAAGGCGATCTCGTCGACGAAGGCGCCGAGAATGCGCGCCGCCGAGGCACGCGTGTCGCGCTCGCGACGGATCCAATCGAGGATGTTCGCCATGCCGTGATGGACGAGATCGGAAAGCCAGGCTTGGGCCGCGTCCTGCACGCGCGTGGACGTCGGCGACACCGCCGCGTGGTTGAGATAGTGGCTTTCGCGCGTGATGGGAAACAGATTGCGATAGCGGGTGAGGTTCTCGGCCATGGCACCGAGCTTAGCGCCACAAACGGCCGGTGCACTAGCTGCGCAAACGTAAGATTACGGCCTCCCGGCCACGATTTCGCGAAGTGTGTTTCGCACGGGCCGAACGCTGCGCTCGCCGCCCGCGATGCGATCCAGCTCGGACTGCACCGTCGCGATTTCGGAGGCAGAGAACAGCGTGGCGGCCTGGGCGTCGCGACTCCATGTGCGGATGTTCATCGCATGCAGGCGAGCCATGACCGCCGCCGGCTGGTCGACCGTACGGCAGGTGCTGGCGCGGATACTCCAGACGGCGCCGTCGAGGCAGCGATCGAGATTTTGCCCGATATACAGGGCCTGACCGTACGCCGCCTGCAGTCGCCCAACCATGCCGTAGTAGTGGTTGATGAACGCGTCGTCTGATTCGAGCTGAGCCGTTTCCTGGATGAGCA
>CAZTTW010000069.1:0-11669 GCA_964616265.1 uncultured Myxococcales bacterium
CAGCTTTTCGTATTCGGGAAGGATCAAATCGCCGTTCTCGTCCATGGGCGCGACTTTGAGCACGGCGCCCCGCTCTTGGCAGAGCATCTGCCACGGCACGATGTTCGAGTGGTGCTCCAGCGCCGTAATGACGATCTCGTCGCCTTTCTCGATGAAGCGCCGGCCGTACGTTTGCGCGACCAGATTGATGGCCTCGGTGGTGCCGCGGACGAAGACGATTTCGCTGCTGCGAGCGGCGCCAATGAACGCGCGCACTTTTTCCCGCGCGGCTTCGTGCGAGGCGGTGGCGCGCTCGCTCATCTCATAGACGCCCCGGTGGATGTTGGCGCATTCCTCGATGTAGCTGGTGCGCAAGCGATCGAGGACAGCGAGGGGTTTTTGCGTGGTTGCCGCGTTGTCGAGGTAGACGAGTGGATAGCCGTGGACCTTTTGCGCGAGGGCCGGAAAATCCCGGCGAATGCGCGCGATATCGAGCGGATAAGACAACGAATCACCTCGCCGGTTGGCTGCCATCATGGTGCTCGTCCTTCTCGTCCTTCTCGTCCTGGGCCGCCAAGTCGGCGATGGTGGAAGCAATGGCGGTTTCGATTTCGCTTCGAAGCGACGTGGGTTCGATGCCGTCCAGGCTTTCGGTCATGAAGGCGCGAATGAGGATTTGCGCGGCCTCCTTTTCGCCGATGCCACGCGACCGTAAATAAAAGAGCGCATCGGCATCGAGTCGACCCGTCGTGGCGCCATGCGAGCACTTCACGTCGTTGGCGAAAATCTCTAAGAACGGCTTGGTGTGGACGGTGGCCCCGTCGGAAAGCACGAGGTTGCGGTTGGTTTGGCGAGCATCCGTTTGCTGCGCGCCCGGACGAATCACGATGCGGCCGCTGAAGACCGCTCGGCTGCGTCCCTGGGCCACGCCGCGGTAGATCTCGCGGCTGGTCGAGCGTGGCGCACGGTGATCGATGGTGGTGTGATTGTCCACCACGTTCGTGCCGGCAGCCAGGTAAAGACCGTCGAGATTGCACACACAGCCTTCCTCGGCCAAGAGCGCATGCACGTCGTTGCGCACCAGGCGTCCCCCGAGCGACAGACTGCGAGCCGAGAATTCGCTCTCGGTCTTCTGTTCGACCGCCAGGTGCGAAAGGTGAAAGGCGGTCGGCGCGGCCTTTTGCAGAGTCATATGACGAAGCTTGGCGCGAGATTCCAGCACGATTTCAGTCGCGGCGTTGGCCGTGGTAATCGCACCGTCGGCGCCCAGATGAAGCTCGACGATCGTGGCTTGGCTGTTTTCACCGGCCAGGACCACCGTGCGTGGAAAGCTGGAGCTCTGCCCCGACGAGGCCAGATAGACGAGGACGATGGGCTCGTCGACCACGAGGCCCGCTGGAATGCGAACCCAAGCTCCGTCGGTCATGAAGGCGGTGTTGAGGGAGATAAAGGCCGTCTGGTCGCGCAAGAGCTGACCAAGGACGCGGGCAGCCGGAATCTCGTCCCTCGCTAGTGTTGCGGAGAGTGGCGCGACCACGAGACCGTCGCCGAGTTCGTGTTGCTGCCGCTCGGAGAGCTGGCGATGATAGTGACCGTCGACAAACACCAGTCGGTGGCGAGATGTGGCGCCAACGGCGAGCAGCCGCGTATCGAATGCGTCGGCCCCATCCAGCGCGATCTCCTCCGCAGGGGGGCGTGGCAGGAGCAGCATCCGGGTGAGCGGCGAGACGTCGGTAAAACGCCAGTCTTCATCTTTGGTGGTCGGCCAGCCGTAGTCGATGAACGACGAGAAAGCCATCCGCCTCGCCGAGTTCAGCCACGATGGCTGATCGGCCATCGTCGCCAAGGCGCGGGCAAAGCCATCGGCATAGGCGTCGCGATCGAGGGGCTCGTTCATGCCGCTCCTCCGACGGCGCTGGTTCGGGCGACAGCCGAGGAATACCCGCTCTTTTCCAGCTCGATGGCCAGCGACTTGTCGCCCGATGCGACGATGGTTCCGCCCGACAGTACATGCACGCGGTCGGGAACCAAGTAGTCGAGCAGGCGCTGGTGGTGGGTGATGACGACGATCGCTCGCGCCTCATTGCGCAGGGCCTGAACGGCACCGGCTACCTCGCGAACGGCGTCGATATCCAAGCCCGAGTCGGTCTCGTCGAGAACCGCCAGCCGCGGCTCGAGAACCGACATCTGCAGGATCTCGTTCCGCTTCTTCTCTCCGCCGGAAAAGCCTTCGTTGACCGGGCGGCCGAGCAGCTCGGGACTCAGCCCCACGCTTTTCGCCTTCGCCTTCACGTGCGCCATGAAGTCCATGGCATCAATGGGTTCCTCGCCGCGATGTTTGCGGACGGCGTTCAGTGCCGCTCGCAGAAAGTAGGTGTTGGCGACACCGGGGATTTCGACTGGATGCTGGAAGCCGAGAAAGATGCCTTCGCGAGCCCGTTCTTCGGGCGGCATCGCGCACAGATCCTTGCCTTGATAGAGGATCTCGCCCGCGGTGACCACATATCCTTCGCGACCGGCCAGCACGCCGGCCAGGGTGCTCTTGCCGGATCCGTTGGGGCCCATGATGGCACACACTTCCCCGGGGTCGACCTCGAGGCTCAGGCCGCGAAGAATGGGTTTTCCGGACGCCTCGACGTGGAGATTCTTGATGCTGAGCAATGCCATCGTACTAACCAACGCTTCCTTCCAGGCTGACACCGAGCAGTTTTTGGGCTTCGACCGCGAATTCCATGGGCAGATGGCGAAAGACCTCTTTGCAATACCCGTTGACGATGAGATTGACGGCATCCTCCGTCGAAAGCCCGCGCTGTCGGCAGTAGAAGAGCTGATCTTCGCTGATCCGTGAGGTCGAGGCTTCGTGCTCGACCTGCGACGTCGTGTTGCGCACGTCGATGTACGGCACCGTGTGGGCGCCACACTGATCCCCGATCAGCAGCGAATCGCACTGCGAATGGTTGCGCGCGCCCCGTGCACCTTCGGTCACGCGAACCAGGCCGCGGTAGGTGTTTTGCCCGCGACCGGCCGAGATGCCTTTCGAGACAATCGTGCTCTTTGTGTTCTTTCCCACGTGGATCATCTTCGTGCCGGTGTCGGCCTGCTGGAAATGGTTCGTCACCGCCACCGAGTAGAACTCGCCGATGGAGCCGTCGCCGACGAGCATGCAGCTCGGATATTTCCAGGTGATGGCCGAGCCGGTCTCGACCTGCGTCCAGGAAATCTTGGAATTGCGGCCGGCGCACTTGCCGCGTTTGGTGACGAAGTTGTAGATGCCGCCTTTCCCATCTTTGTCGCCTGGATACCAGTTCTGCACCGTTGAGTACTTGATTTCGGCATTGTCGTGCGCGACGAGCTCGACGACGGCAGCATGCAACTGATTGTTGTCGCGCCTCGGCGCCGTGCAGCCTTCCAAGTAACTGACGTAGCTTTCGGGCTCGGCAATAATAAGCGTTCGTTCGAACTGTCCTGTATCGGCCGCATTGATTCGGAAATACGTGGAAAGCTCCATGGGACAGCGAACGCCTTTGGGGATGTAGCAGAAGCTGCCGTCGGAAAAGACTGCCGAATTCAGTGCCGCGAAGTAATTGTCGCTGAAAGGTACGACCGATCCCAAGTATTTGCGGACCAAGTCGGGGTGGTTGCGGGCCGCTTCCGAAAACGAACAGAAGATGATTCCAAGCTCAGCCAGCTTGCCTTTGAAGCTGGTTGCGACTGAAACACTGTCGACGACCGCGTCCAGCGCGACGCCTGACAGACGTTCTTGCTCGGCGAGCGAAATGCCGAGCTTGCTAAACATCTCGCGCACTTCCGGCGCGACCTCTTCCAGACTTTTGGGGCCCGATTTTGCTGGCTTCGGGGCCGAGTAGTAGACGATGTCCTGGTAGTCAATGGGCTCGTAGCGAACGTTCGGCCAGCGCGGCTCGGTCATGGTGAGCCAATGCCGATAGGCCCTCAGTCGCCAATCGAGAAGGAATTCGGGTTCTTGTTTTTTTGCGGAAATCAGCCGAACGACGTCCTCGCTCAGCCCGCGAGGCGCGGCGTCTGCTTCGATGTCGCTGCTGAAGCCGTACGGGTATTCGCGCTGGGTTAGTTCGTCGAGGTCGATGGATGCTTGCGCCATGAGAGCCGGGCTCCAAAAACAGGACGCCACGGGTCCTGATTGCAGGTGGTGTTACGTGATGGGGACATTTTGGTTCTATTATTGGATGAGCAATCGCGGCGATCGGTTATTGATTTCGGTTTTTTTGCCGAAGATGCCGATTCGTCGCGCCGCGGCCTTGTCAAGTAGTCCACGCGTGTCATTCTTGGTTCACCATGCGAACAATCAAGCGATACTCAAATCGAAAGCTGTACGACACGAAAGCACGCCACTACGTCACTCTCGCGGACGTTGCCAGCTTCGTCCGCCAGGGCGATGATGTTCAGGTCACCGACTATGTCACCAGCGCCGATCTCACGGCGCAGACACTGGCCCAGATCATCTTCGAGGAAGAAAAGAAATCGCCTCGCATCGGGGCGGATGTTCTTCGCAAGATCATCCAGGTCGGGCTGCCGAACGCGCCTAGCGAACAGCAGCAGCCGTAGCGAACAGCGGCAGCCGTAGATCGACAGCGATAACGGTCTCGGCGATTTGGCGGGCCGCGGGTTCTTCGAACCCGCGGTGGGGTCTCCTCACGTTCGCCGCCTATTTGTCACTCAACCGGTGAATACCGTCGAGCACGTGCCACGTCGCTACGATGGTGAGATCCACGAGCTTGTCGTTGCGCTGGTTCTCGGGGACGACCAAGTGTTCGTAGGTGCATAGCGCTTGTAGTTGGCGCAAGAACCGTCCGATGACTCGACGGTCGGACTTGCCGATCCATCCGCCCATTTTGTCAACCAGCATGTGTTGCTGCTGCTGGATGAAGCGGGCCGCCGACAAGGCGTTCTGACCGGCTTGCGTACGCTCCGAACGGCGGGGAAAAATCTCGAGTAGATCGCGTCGGTATTCGGCTAGATCCGGATCCAAGGCGTGCGCGATGTCGAAATAATCCGCGACGGTCTCCTTGATGCTCTCGTAGCCGACGCGCGTTCCCAGGCGCTGGTTGGGCGGCGCTCCTCGGCAGATACCCTCGACGTCGATGATGCGGTCGACGTATTCGAGCTTCACGAAGGCGACCTGCCAAGCTTTGTAACGGCGGCGCCAACGCGAGGACGGGTCGAGCCAGACGGCAAAGGTTTCGGCGAAATCTTCGTCGGGATGTTTCTGCGCGTAGTGGTACATGCCGGCCCGGTGGAGATAGCGGACGTAGTCCCGGCTCCAGGCATTGGCGTTGTAGACGTCGCGGTAGGGCCTGCGAAAGTCTCCGAAGGTTTGCGCCCAGTCTTTGCGTTTCCAGAGCTCGAAGGCGTAGTTGATCGCGTGCCCCGTCTCGTGGCGCAGGTACATCAGGACTTCGTCGCGGGTGTATTCGAAGAGGTGATCGTTCACCAGTTTCCACAGAAGCGCATTGGCAAGGTACCAAGGTACGTTCACGCTGGTCGCGCGGTCTGCGGTCCAGAAGTCATCGTCGCCAAGGTAGTAGGCTGGAATGAAGGTGATGCCCTTGGCTCGCAGCTCGCTGGTCACTTCTGCGAGGCACTCGAAAAGGACGTCCTCGACCTTCAGCGTGAGATCGCAGATGCGCGTCGAGAGAAGTTTCTGCAGGCCGACCTCACGCACGACCGAGTCTTCGAGCGAAGACTTCGGAAAGATGCGCTTGGTACGAACTGCTGCAAGCGGCATGGTGTATCTCCACATTTACCATGAGCGCGACGCGCCGTTCGCAACAAACCCAAGACAGCCTTCGGAATCTTGTCAGCGCCCATTTTTCGAGGAATAGTCACGCGATCTTCATCACATAGATGACTTGCGCGATCGCGGTATCGCGCTGCGCCTAGTGCGAATCTCGCAAGCCGCGAAGGCTTCGCGCTTTTGCTGGTATGGTGCTGCCGATGGACGATGCCGGTCGCACTTGGTCGCGCTCGGGCCTCGTGTTGGTTCTGTACCTGGCACTGGCCTCGGTCGGCATCGCCTGGGCGAACGGACGAGGAAGGCCTAGCGTTTGGCTCGCGCCCGGACGCGACAATCCGCAAGTCCTGCTCGGCATCGTCGCGGGCCTGCTCATTGGGCTCGGCTTCGTCTTCGCGTCCCGCTTTGCCACCCATCGTTTCGAGTGGGGGCGGGCGTTGCACCGAGATCTGCGTGCCGTCCTCGGGCCGCTTCATGGTACCGAGATTGTCGTGCTGGCTGTTGCCTCTGCGGTCGGCGAAGAAATCTTCTTTCGCGGCGCTCTTCTACCGGTGGTTGGGCTGTGGGCATCGAGCGCGATTTTTGCCCTCCTGCACATCGGTCCCAAAGCAAGGTTTCTGCCGTGGACGTTGTCGTCGCTCGTCGCTGGTGCCGTGTTCGGACAGCTTTTTCTGTGGGCCGGCGACCTCAGCGGTCCCGTGGTGGCGCATTTCACGGTGAACATGCTCAACCTGCGATATCTTTCCCGCACGGATTTGAGGTGATGAGGCGGCTTTGGGCATGGTCGGTTTTTGCCGCGAGCGCTTTGCTCGTCGTCGTGCCTTCGGCCGCCGTTGGCGCCGACGAGTTCTCTGGCGCTGACAAGCTGCGCGCGATTTACTCCTCCGAATTTCGCTTCACCCAAGACGGTCTGCCCGTGGTTCCCGTGGCCATCGCCGAGGGCCTTTCCGCCGTAACGATAACCGCGCCGACGGGCAACCTACGCCTTCTGCCCGAAGGCGAGGGCGGCTCGGATATCCGGGCGGACGATGCCTGGCACATCCGCGCTTACGCCACCCAGCCGGCAAAGTTGCGCTACTGGTCCGTCGTTTGGCGCGGCCCGGTTAGCAAAGGCGACCAGGCCGATGCGCAGGTGGCATTGTGGAAAGGCAAGAACGAGAACCCACGGCGGTTCGAGCAGGGCACCTTATTTGGCGTGGGAGGCGAAGTGCTCGACCGGCGCCAGGCATTGGTGGCAGTCGGCCCGGCTGCGACGCCGGAAGAGGCAGAAAAAGCCCTCGAGCGTCTAGCGGCGAAGGCGCCGCTGGTCTTGCCGGGCGTCTTTACCGAGCTTGTCGATCGGCCGCATGGACAGCTGGAAGCGATCGGCGCCAAGACGGGCGTCAAGGTTCGCAACGAGGGGGTGATGTGGTTCGTGCCGGCGGCAGACGGCTCGCTGCGGGTCGAGGCGATCGGCGAGCGTGGCAAAGAAAAGTTTTCCATTGCGGGCACCTACGCCGGCAAGGTCTACGTGACCATCGATCGTCTGGGCAATTTGGCCGCGGTCAATGCCGTGCCCGAGGACCGGCTGCTGGCCGGCCTCATTCCTGCCGAGATCTTTCCGAACGCTCCCGAAGAAGCGCTCAAGGCGCAGGCGGTAGCCGCGCGGGGCGAGCTCTTGTCCAAGATCGGCACGCGCCACCTCGGCGATCCCTTTCGTCTGTGCTCGCAGACGCACTGCCAGGTTTACACGGGCGCGGGGCACGAAACGCCGCGCACCACGGCGGCGGTGGCCTCGACCCGCGGCGAAGTGCTTTTCGAGAAAAGCGGCGAGCTGGCGGATCCGGTGTACTCCGCGAACTGCGGCGGCCACACCGAACATAACGAGAACGCATGGCCCGACATGGCGCCTCTGCCCTCGCTGCGCGGCCATCGCGACGCGCCGCCGGCCCAGCCGGGCAAAGACGACGCGTACGCCGCCGGGGTGACGTCGGCAAACGTGGCGGCTTTCATTGCTCATCCGCCGGCCGCGTACTGCGGTCAATCCAAGCTGGGGGCTGGCGACCGCTTTCGCTGGACGGTTACGCGCAGTGGGGACGAGTTGGACAAGCTGCTCGCCAAGTACCGGCTCGGCACGATCACCGCCATCGAGGTGCTCGAGCGCGGCGTCTCCGGAAGAGCGCGCGCCGTGCGCATCGTGGGCAGTGCGCAGTCGGAAATCGTCCGCGGCGAGCTGCGCATTCGTCAGGCTTTCGGTAACCTGCGCAGCTCGCTCTTCGTCGTGGAAATGCAGAACGGCTCTGCCGTTTTTCGTGGCGCGGGCTTCGGCCACGGGGTGGGAATGTGCCAAACCGGGGCCATCGGCATGGCCGAGACGGGTAAGAGCTACCGGGAGATCCTTCGCCACTACTATCCGGGAACGGTCTTGCGAAAACTCTGGTAGGTTGGGCCCCTTCGTGGAGCCCACCTTGGAACATCCGCAGTCGAGTCCCGTCGAGACGAATCGCTTTACGCGCATCACGGTCGTAGTTCCCACGTACCGCGAGGCCGAAAACCTTCCCCACCTCATCGACCGCCTGGGCAAGGTGCGCGAGCAAAGCGGCCTCGATCTGGACGTTCTCATCATGGACGACAACAGCCAGGACGGTTCGGCCGAGATCGTCGCTGCTCGTCCGGAGAAATGGGTGCAAATTGTCGTGCGGACGCAGGATCGCGGGCTGTCACCGTCGGTTCTCGACGGCATGAAGCGCGCCACCGGCGACGTGCTCGTGTGCATGGACGCCGACCTCAGCCATCCACCCGAGGCCATTCCCCAGATGCTGCACAAGCTGGAGGAGGGCGCCGACTTCGTCATCGGTTCGCGCTACGTGCAAGGCGGCTCGACGTCGGACGACTGGGGTTTTTTGCGTTGGCTCAACAGCCGCGTCGCGACCCTGCTGGCGCGTCCGCTCACCAGCGCGCGCGATCCGATGGCTGGTTTCTTTGCCTTCCGTCGTTCGTCGTTCGAGACGGGGCATGATTTCAACCCCGTGGGCTACAAGATTGGCCTCGAATTCATCGTCAAATGCGGTTGCGAGCGCGTGGTCGAAGTGCCGATCCACTTCGAGGACCGCCAGCTCGGCAAGAGCAAGCTGACCATGCGGCAGCAGTTGCTCTACATCAAGCACCTGCGCCGGCTCTACACCTTCAAATTCGGCGCGTGGTCGCAGCTCGTGCAGTTCCTGACGGTCGGCGGCCTCGGAACGCTGGTCAATCTGGTACTGCTGACGTTCCTGCTGCGCCTCGGACTAGCGCTCAAGCCGGCGGTCGCTTTGGCCATCTTGCTTTCGATGGTCTTCAACTTCGTGCTCAACCGCCGCTTCAGCTTCGGCGAGTCGCGCGAGCAGCACTGGCTCAAGCAATTCATGGGATTCATGACGGCGTGCTCGATTGGCGCCGTCATCAACTATGTCGTGACGCTTGTGTTTGCCGATACCTTCGCGTTGCGCGCTCAACTCGCGGCGCTGGTCGGGATTGCTGCCGCCACCGCGTTCAATTTCATCGCCAGCCGCTACCTGGTGTTTCGCTCGTCGCACATCCGGCCGCCACGCGGGCAGGTGAAGTAGGCCGCTAGGCTACCGCGTGGGGAGCCGCCGAGCTTTGCTCGGCGCGGACCATTACAATCGTTGCGGCGTGCGCGTCGCCGTTGTGACTGCGTTCAGGTTGAGAAAGAGCCACAGCTCTCGCGAATCCCGGCGCCAACCGAAGTGGGAGTCGAGGTAGGGGCCGCGCTCGGTGAAGCTGACGCCAAATTCGGCGAGCAGCCGATTCGAGGCACGGTAGCGCACCGGCAGCTCGAGCGAAATCACGGTTTCGTCGAGAACGGGGCCAGCCGACTCGGGCAGTCGGGTGAGGTCCGTACCGAAGGCCACCCGCGCGCCCGCGGCCCAGGCGCGACCGACTTCGGCGTTGATACCTCCTTGCAGGAAGCCGCGCCAAACGGCTGCGCCGATCACGGGATCCATGTACCACATGGTGCCCGTGCTCAGCGTCGAGCGCCAAACGGCGCCGCCGCGCGAGCGATCGAGAAGGGAATCCAGGTCGAGCTGGACGAGCGGATAGACCGGTTTGAGAGCGCCGATGCTGGCTTGTGAAGCGAGCGAAGGACGAGAAGCCGAAGCGAGCGGATAGACCGGCTTGAGAGCGCCGATGCTGGTCTGTCGCAGCGCCCGCGCATAGGTGAGTCCAACCGTCACGCGCAGGCGCTGGTAGCGCGTTAGGGCTTCCGAAATGCTCACCTGCGGTTGCACAGTGAAGACGTTCAAGTGTCCGGTCGGTCCGGTCGGACTACTGTTCGGCGTCGAAAATCCTGTGTCCAACGTCTGTCCGTTGGCGGGACTTGGCGACGAAATTCCGCTCACGTCGGTGTCTGCGACGGCGGCGAGGATCTCGACCAGGGTTCGACGGGATAGCTGATAGCGCGCGCCGGGCGACGCCGATGCGAAGGTCTCGGTCGGGAGAATCTCGGCGCCATTGCCGGTCGTGGTTTGCGAATCCAGCGGCCGGCGGTGAAGGCCGTCCAGTTGAAAGAAGAGCGTTCCTCGACGGGACGCTCTCCACGTGCCGGTGGCACTGCCGTTGGCCGAGAACAGGGTAAGCCGCTGAGGCAAGGTTGGTTGGGTCGGCAGCTGTTGGGCCAGCGCCGTATAGTCCTCTTCTCCGTAGCTCGTGCGCAAAGTGAGGTGCCAGGAGCTTCTCTTGCTTGGCCGCAGGAGGTGATTCAAGTCGAGCGTTTCCAAAAACAGAGGTCGCTGGTCGAGAAGTGGTTCTGGTCGCCAGAAGATGCGCGTGGCTTCGCTGACGGTCAGATCGCTGACCTCGTCGAGCCTACGAACGCTGAGCATGGGAATGGCGCTGGCGATGACCTGGAATTGCGTGCCTTGGGCCGTGGTGAACGAGGGCGCTTCGCCGGCGCGGGTTTCGAGGCGTGCTCCCGCGGCGAATTGTGCGTCGGCTTGAATGAGGCCGAGAGCGGTCAGCAGAGCAGCGCCGCCGGCCAGCATGGGCTACTCCACGACCACCACGTCCGCGTCGTCCAGTACGAAGTGGGCTGCGACCGGGTCGGCGGCGCTGATTTCGCGGACGCGAAAGCGAACGCGCTGGTTGGTCCCGGCCCGCACCACGTACACGCGATCGCTGTGCGCGAATTCGGTGATCCAACCGGCCTGGGCCAGCACGGTCAGCAAGCTGCGATCGCGGGTCATCTCGTAGGTGCCGGGCGTCTTCACTTCGCCGACCACGCTCACGCGGATGGGTGCGACCTTGGTGATCCACACCGAAACCACGGGGTTGATGACCACGCCTTTGAGCGCGGCGGTGACTTCCGTGGCGATCTGCCTCGCGGTTCGCCCGGCCACGCGAATACTGCCAATCATGGGCTGCGTGTAATGGCCGTCCTCGCGCACCACGAACTCGCCCGACAAGCTAGGCTGCTTTTCCACCTCGAGCAAAATCGTGTCGCGCGGATGTACCGCCGGCTCGGTAGGCGATTCGCCTGCCGGCAGGTCGGCCGCCCAGGTGAAGCGGTCATCGTGAGCACAGCCAAGCGGTAGCGTCACGAGGAAAAGAAAGACGCTGGCGATGGCCGCTTTTTGGGCAATCCGGACGAACACGTGGCGTAGCTCGCCGATGCCCATGACTAGGATGGCGAGAACCAGGCCGAGGCCAAGACCGAAGAGCACGCGAAGGAAGAACGCCTTTCTGCCGGGCGCCGATTCCATACGCGCCGGAATCACGAGCTCGTAGCGCGAGGTCGTCGAAACGCGTTCGAGCTGAAGCTGAACCTCGGCTTTCTTCAGACGGTCGAACAGGAGTGCGTGTTGTTTCTCGACCTCGTCTTTCATGCGTAGAAGCTCCTCCAGACGGGCATTGACCTTGGGTGATTTGCTGCTGACCGTGCGAA
>CAZTTW010000070.1:0-11564 GCA_964616265.1 uncultured Myxococcales bacterium
CGCGCACGATGCCGACAGCGCGGTGGTCATCGCCGAGGACAATGTCCGTCAGGCGAGGCTCGATTTGCTCGTCGCCGCCGGGCAGTTCCCGTAGACGTCTTAGTGATGGAACAGGCGCAGCTTCGACATGGCCATGACCATGCCGTATTCGTTGGCGGCCTGAATGACCACGTCGTCGCGGACCGAGCCGCCCGGCTGCGAGATGTATTTCACGCCACTTTGGGAAGCTCGGTCGACGTTGTCGCGGAACGGGAAGAATGCATCCGAAGCGAGGCTGACGCCGCTTTGACGCCGGAGCCAGGCGCGCTTCTCGTCGCTGGTTAGCCGCTTCGGCGGCGTCGAGAAATAGGTTAGCCAGTCCTTCTCTTCGGCGGGTGAAAGCGCCTCCTCGAGGAACAAATCGATGGCGTTGTTCTGCTCCGGGCGGCCGACGCCAGCGCGGAACGGCAGATCCAGCGTCGCCGGATGCTGGCGCAGAAACCAGCGGTCGGTTTTCGATCCGGCCAAGCGCGTGCAATGGATGCGCGACTGTTGGCCAGCACCGATGCCGATGGCTTGACCGTCGTACGCGAAGCACACCGAGTTCGACTGCGTGTATTTGAGCGTAATGAGCGCCAGGATGAGATCGCGGACCGCAGCCTCGGGAAAATCTCGGTTGGTCGTGACGATGTTCGCCAAGTGATCGCGTCCGGGGACCACCTGGTTGCGTCGCTGCTCGAAGGCGATGCCGAAGACTTCGCGCGTTTCGGTTTCGGGCGCCTGCCACGTCGGATCGATTTCGAGCACGCAATAGGTGCCATTGCGTTTGCTGCGCAGGATCTCCAGCGCGGCCGGCTCGTAGCCTGGCGCAATCACGCCGTCGGAGACCTCGCGCTTGAGCACGTTCGCCGTCGACACGTCGACCACGTCGGACATTGCTGCGAAGTCGCCGAATGCGCACAAGCGGTCGGCCCCGCGCGCACGTGCGTACGCGGTGGCGAGCGGAGACAGCTCCAGGTCGTCCACGAAGGACGCGCGACGAACGTCCTTGCTCATGGGCACGGCGACCGCAGCCCCGGCCGGGCTGACGTGCTTGAACGACGTTGCGGCGGGCAGATTCAGCGCCGCCCGCAGCTCGCGCACGAGCTGCCAGGCGTTGAGCGCGTCGAGAAGGTTGATGTAGCCGGGCGATCCCGACAGGACCTTCAGCGGCAGCGCTTGGTCGCGCGTGTAGATGCGGGCTGGGGCTTGGTGGGGATTGCAACCGTAGCGCAGCTTGAGCTCGTCCATAAGGGCGACCTCATAGCACCAATCGGCACGCCGCTAAAGCGCCTTCGCCGCAAGCGCAGCGCAAAAAGCAGCGCCGCGATGAGCGCGAGCGTAGGCCAGCTGGAGCCTCGTCCAGACGTGAATTCTTTCTCGAGGAAGCCGACCGCGGAGCCACGCAGCAGCAAATCAACGACGTAGCTTGACAGCTCGGTGTCCAAATACCACTCGGTTTAGTCCGATTTTGGTCACGTCAGCATCGGGTTCCTGGCGGATGGACAATAAGTGTCGGTCGACCGACGGAAACGGCCCTCCGGCATCCAACAAGGGAGACGACATGAAAGTGGAGCTTCGAACTCTCATTCCGACCGCGCTGGCGGTTGTCGTGGTGGGCACCGCAGTGCTCGCCGCGGCCGTCTCGGAAAAGGCGACCCCCATGACCAAGGATAAGACAGATAAGGCCTCGGCGGAAAAGCTGACCGCCGCCGAGAAAACCGATCGACTCAAACAACTGACGCCGCTGCAGGTGCACGTCACGCAGGAATGCGGGACAGAACCGCCGTTCCACAACGAGTACTGGGACAACCATCGCCCGGGTATCTATGTCGACGTCGTGTCAGGTGAGCCGCTGTTCCTTTCCAAGGACAAGTACGATTCGGGAACCGGCTGGCCAAGCTTCACGCGCCCCATCGAGCCGGGACGCGTGCAAACGCAAACCGATAGCTCGCTTTTCGATACGCGCGTCGAAGTGCGCTCGACGCAGGCGGGCTCTCATCTTGGCCACGTCTTCGACGACGGGCCGGCGCCCACCGGCAAACGTTACTGCATGAATTCGGCGTCGTTGCGCTTCGTTCCCGCCGAGCAGATGGCCGCGCAAGGCTACGGTCAGTATTTGTCGCAGCTCGGGCTCCCTGCCCCCGCGCCAGCGCCGAAGTCCACGTCAACGCGCGCGGTGGCGACGTTGTCGGGCGGGTGCTTTTGGGGCGTGCAAGAGCTGATTCGCAAGTTGCCTGGCGTGCTCGACAGCAAGGTGGGTTACACCGGCGGCACCACGGACCACCCCGACTACGAACAAGTGCATACCGGGCGAACGGGACACGCCGAGGCGGTAGAAATCACGTTCGATGAAGCGGTGATTTCGTACGAAAGCATCTTGCGCTACTTCTTCCGCTTGCACGACCCGACGACGCAAAATCGCCAGGGCAACGACGTGGGCACGCAGTACCGATCGGCAATTTTCTACCACGACGACGAGCAGCGCCGGATCGCGGAGAAGGTGAAGGCCGAGGTCGATGCCTCGGGCAAGTGGCGTTCCAAGGTAACCACGCAAATCGTGCCGGCGTCGACGTTCTATCTGGCCGAGGACTATCACCAGGACTACTTGCAGAAGAATCCGGGCGGCTATACCTGCCACTACCTGCGCGACTAGCGCTCGACAAGTCTTCGGCGCATGAGGCGCTGGGTAACGTTCGCCGGGCGGCGAGCATCGAACAGGCAACCTCAGGCGAAGGGACGACGATGCCAAAGGCGCTGATCGTGAAGGAGTGGGCTGCGCGGGAAGCGCGGGTTGCCGCGACTCCGGAGACTGTGAAACGGTTGGTGAAGGAGGGCATCGAGGTGGTGGTGGAGAGCGGGGCCGGGGAGTCGGCCTCGCTACCCGATGATCGCTATCAAGGCGTCGGCGCGCGCATCGCGACGGATCTGCCGGGCGAGTGGTCGCAGGCCGACGTCGTCCTGAAAGTCGCACCGCTCGGCATGAGTGCCAAGCTGGGCAAGGATGAAGCGTCTGCGCTCAAACCGGGCGCCTTGGTCATCGGATTTCTCCAGCCCTATCGCAACCTGGCCATGGTGAAGCAGCTTGCCGCCGGCAAAGTCACATCACTTGCCATGGAGCTCATCCCGCGCATCACGCGCGCGCAGTCCATGGACGCGCTTTCTTCCCAGGCCAATGTCGCCGGCTACAAGGCCGTCCTGCTGGCCGCGGCTCGTTTGGGCAAATACTTCCCTATGCTGATGACCGCTGCGGGAACGATTCCCTCGGCGAAGGTGGTGATCATGGGCGCCGGAGTGGCAGGTCTGCAGGCGGTGGCAACGGCCAAGCGGCTGGGCGCCGTGGTTTGGGTTTCCGACGTGCGTCCCGTGGTCAAAGAACAGGTCGAGTCGCTCGGCGGCAGGTTCATCGATTTGCCGGCGCAGGAATCCGGCGAAGGCCAGGGCGGCTACGCGAAAGAGATGAGCAAGGAATTCTTGGCTCGCCAGCAGGCCATCCTCAAAGAACACATCGCCAGTGCGGACGTCGTCATCACGACGGCCCTCATTCCCGGCCGGCCGGCACCGCGGCTGGTGACGGCGGACATGGTCTTTGCCATGCGACCTGGCTCGGTCATCGTCGACTTGGCGGCCGAGCAAGGCGGAAACTGCGAGCTCACGCGCGCCGACGAGGACGTGGTCCAGCATCGGGTGACCATTCTCGGCCCGACCAATCTCCCTTCGACGATGCCGCTCGATGCGAGCACGCTCTACGCGCGCAACGTGCTCGAGTTGGCGCTGCTGGTGATCAAGGGCGGTAAGCTCAGTCTCGATACCAGCGACGAGATCATCAAAGGCGCGCTCCTGACCCACGACGGAGCCATCGTGCATGGTCCGACGGCCGAGGCGGCGAAGGCGGGAGCATGACGGGCGCCTTTCTCGTCGCCTTGTACCTCTTCACGCTGGCCGTCTTTCTCGGCCTCGACGTCATTCGCAAAGTGCCGCCCACGCTGCACGGTACCCTGGCGGTCGGCATGGGTGCCGTCGCCGCGCTGGTGCTGGCGGTGGCACTTCCGGCGGCATCGGCCAGCACGAGTCGTATGACTCAATTCTGCAGCTATGTCGCCGTCGTCGTGGCAACCGCAGGTGCGGTAGTTGGTCTTTTGCGCGCTTATCGCTCGGTACGAGGAGGACATCGGCGATGAGCGCGGCCGTCGGCTTTGTCGTGCCGGTTCTCTACCTCGCCTCGGCCGTGCTCTTCATTCTCGGGCTCAAGCGTTTGTGCCGTGTGCGCTCGGCGCGCGGAGGATTGGCGCTCGTGGGGTTCGCTTTCCTGCTCGCGCTCCTGGGCGTCGCGGTCGAGACGGGTCGCCTCAATCCCCTGCCGGCGCTGGTCGGCCTCGCGGCGGGCATCGTCGTCGGTCTGGCAATAGGCTACGGAACCAAGGTCGAGCTCGGCCCCGGTCTGGGGCCTTTGCTCGCGTCGGCCGGCGGGGTGGCATCCGCCGCGCTGGTCGTGGCAGCTTTTGCAACCGACGAGACATGGCCCAGCGCCAGCATCTTCGCGCTCGACGGTGGCGCTCGCGGGGCAGCGCTGGGACTCGGCTTCGTGGCGGGAATCGCAGCGCTCGGGTTAGGCGTCCTGGCGGCTGTCGGATCCGCCGCGCGTGGCGCCGGCCAGCCCGCGGTGGTTGCCTTGGCGGCGTCGACGTCGGGCCTGGCTTCGGCCATGGTGGGACTTGCTCTCGGCAATCCCATCGTGGCGACAGTGGGAGGCTTGGTCGCGGCGGCCGGCTATTCGCTCGCTGGCATCGTCGGTACGGCGCTCGGGCGCAAACCGCTGGACATCGCCTTCGGTCGTGGTCGTGGCAGCGAGGAGTACAACAACGTCAAAGCATGCGGCGTCGAGGAAGCCGCCATGGAGCTGGAGACGGCGCGGAAGGTGATCGTCGTTCCTGGCTACGGCATGGCGGTGGCGCAAGCTCAGCACGCGCTTGCCGATGTCGCCAAGGTGCTGGCCGCCAATGGCGCAAAGGTTCTATACGCCATTCATCCCGCGGCCGGGCTGATTCCCGGGCACATGAACATCTTGCTCGACGAGGCCAAGGTGGATGAGGCGCAACTGCGCGAGTGGGAGGACGCGAATCGTGAGCTGGCGGATGCCGACGTCGCGCTGGTCGTCGGAGCTTGCGACATCGTCAATCCGGCAGCGAAGGACGATCGGTCAAGTGCACTTTTCGGCATGCCGATCATCGAGGTGGAGAAGGCGCGGACCGTCTTCGTGATCAAGCGCAGCCTGCGGCCCGGTGCTTCGGGCGCGAAGAATCCGCTTTTCGAACGACCGAACGTCACGCTGGTGTTCGGCGACGCCAAGAAGGTGCTCCAGGGCATCGGCGTCGAATTGAAGGCGCAAATCAAAGCGGCGGCATAAACATGGACAGCGGCCTGATTCTTTGGACGGTGATGATGTTCGTGCTGGCGGCTTTCGTCGGTCACCACGTGATTCACGGCGTGCCGACCTTGCTGCACACGCCGCTCATGTCGGCGACCAACGCCATTTCGGCGATTTCCGTGGTCGGCGCCATCGTCGTGGCCGGCGCCGAGTACGAGACCGTACGCACCGTTCTTGGCGTCACCGCCGTGGCGGCCGCCATGTGCAACGTGGTCGGCGGCTTCCTCATCACCGAGCGCATGCTGAAGATGTTCAAGGGCAACACCGGTCCCAAGGATGGAGGCCGCTAGTGCCGCAAAATCAGATTATCGAGCTCTCGTATTACGTCGCTGCGATTCTGTTCATTCTCGGCCTCAAGCTTCTCTCGTCGCCGCGGACGGCGCGCCAGGGGATGCACCTGGCCGAACTGGGCATGGCCATCGCCATTGCCGGGACCTTACTCGACCACCACATCATCACGTACACCTGGATCATCGTCGGCGCCGCCATTGGGACGGTGGCCGGCATCATCATCGCCGTGTGGACGCCGATGACCGCGATGCCGCAACGGACGGCACTGTCGCACGCGTTTGGTGCGGCGGCGGCGGCGCTCGTTGGTATCTCGCACTACTACTCCGAAGGAGCGCATCTACCGAGCGGCGAGATGGTCGCCCTTGGCGTCGAGGTCATGCTGGGCAGTCTGACATTCACCGGCAGCATGGTTGCCTTCGCCAAATTGCAGGGCTGGCTGCCCGGCACGCCGATGACCTACAAGGGCCAGAACATTTTCAACATGGCTCTCTTGGCGGGCATCGTGACGGCCACCGTTTGGGTCATCGTTAGTCCCGCGGCATCGACGCTGTTCTACGCAATGGTCGGCTTTGCCCTGATCTTCGGCGTGCTGTTCGTCATCCCGATCGGCGCGGCGGATATGCCCGTGGTGATCGCGCTGCTCAATTCGTACGCGGGCCTGGCCGGCGCAGCGACGGGCTTCGCCCTCGACAACAAGATCCTCATCATCGCCGGAACTCTCGACGGTGCGTCCGGCCTCATCCTCGCCATCCTCATGTGCAAGGCGATGAACCGCTCGATCACCAACGTGCTGTTCGGTGCGTTCGGCAAGGCGCCAGAAGTCGGCCCGGACACCGGCGTCAAAGGCAGCGTGCGCTCGATCACGTCCGATCAGGCGGCCGAACTTCTGGCAAGCAGCGAGAGCGTCGTCGTGGTTCCCGGCTACGGCATGGCCGTGTCGCAAGCGCAGCATGCGGTGAAGGAGCTGGCGGACGTTCTCGGCGAACGCGGCATCGACGTGCGGTACGCGGTTCATCCGGTGGCCGGCCGGATGCCGGGGCACATGAACGTCTTGCTTGCCGAGGCCGGCGTGCCCTACGACAAACTCTACGACATGGACCAGATCAACGACGATTTCCCGCGCGTCGACGTGGCTATTGTCATTGGCGCCAACGACGTGGTCAATCCCGCGGCTCGCAACAACAAGGCGAGCCCGATCTACGGAATGCCGATTTTGAACGCCGACAAGGCGAAGTCGGTGCTCGTGCTCAAGCGCTCCATGGCGCCGGGGTTCGCCGGCATCGAGAACGAGCTGTTCTACATGCCCAATTGCATGATGGTCTTTGGTGACGCGCGCAAGACCGTCGGCGAGTTCTCGGCGGTGTTGAAGCAGAAAGCCAGAGCGGCCTAGACGAAGACGTCAACAAGCTGCGCTTCGTGCAATGGATGGAACACATGGCGTCGCGGGCAACGACACTATTCCGGTGGAAGGGCTGGACGAACCCGCTCTTTCAAAGTAGAAAGGTGAAAAGTAAAACCCCTAAACTAAAGGCGTTGCAGCCCAGCAAAGTTTAACTCCATAGCAACGTAGGAGTTACGCCACCTGGGTAGCCAGCAGACATCTTAGATGCAACCCATGAGCAGCGAGACGCTTAAGCAACTACGAATCGATGCGGTCCTGAGTCCGGGAGAGACGGTAGGGGGGAGCTACCGTGTCGATCGCTTGATTGCTGAGGGTGGCATGGCGGCGGTGTGGGCGGGCGAGAATTTGCGTACCGGCAAGCGCGTCGCCCTGAAAGTCATCCGCCGTTCGTTCGCGGTCCAAAGCATCGCGTCCGAGATGTTCCGTCGCGAGTCGATCGCGGCCAGCAAAGTGAACCATCCGAATGTGGTCAACGTGTTCGACGTGATCGATCACGCCGGCATGACTCTCATCGTGATGGAGCTGATGCAGGGTGAGACCCTGGCCGAGTATCTGGAGCAGCACAAGCCGCTCAGTCTGGGCGAGACGGTCATGTTACTTCTTCCGGCGATGCGAGGCGTGGCAGCCGCGCACGCCCAAGGCGTCATCCACCGCGACCTCAAGCCCGGCAACATCTTTTTGTGCCGAGCGCATGACGGCGGCTTAGTGACAACCAAAGTCCTTGATTTCGGAATTTCGAAGTTCGGCAGTCGACACACCAATGGGGAATCGGACCAGATCGACTTGGCCCGCTTCGGAACGCCGGCGTACATGTCCCCCGAGGACATCGCTGGCTCTGCCCTGGTTGACGCGCGAACCGACGTCTACGCCTTTGGCGTCTTGCTATTCGAGGCATTGACCGGCCGGGTTCCTTTCGAGGGGCAGCCGAGCTCGGAGCTGATGGAGCGGATCCTCAGCGAGGCTGCACCCAAGGTACGCAGGCTGCGGCCCGAGCTACCAGCCGAGGTTGAGCTCATCATCGACCGCGCTCTTGCCAAAAAGCCGGAGGCGCGCTTCGCGAACGTTTCCAGCCTCATCCAAGCGATCGAAGAGCAGATCCTGCCGTCGCTTGCGGTTCCGCGGGCGATGATGTCGATGATGGATAGCTCGCTTTCGTTTGCCAATTCCTTCTCGGCGGCTGCGCCCCGGCCGGTCGTGGAAGATCCGGCCTCGTTCGAACCGACGCCATCGAACGTCTCTCGCCCATCCCGGGCGAAGCGTTCCCCGCAAGGGATCCTGCGTTTGTGGTCGGGGCTATCGCTCGGCTGGCGGTTGGGCATTGTGTTTGCCGCCGCGTTGCTGTTTGGCACGTCGCTATGGGCTTTGTATACGCCGACGCAACCATCTGCTGCCGAGCCGTCTCGTGCAGTCGAGACTGCGGCTGTCGCGCCTGTGGTGCCGCCGCCTGCCCCGATTCCTGCACCTGCTCCGGTGGCAGAGCAGCCCTCGTTGCCGGCGCCCACGCCGGCCGCCGTTGGCGAAGGGCCGAACGTGCCCGTCCCGCATGAGCCTTCGAAAGATGTAGCGTCGTTTGCGTCGCCGTTCGAAGAATCTCGGGCTGCCAAGCCCACGCATGGAAGCCGATCGAGAAAGACGTCAGGCGCCACTCCGCGGGCTGGCCGACTGTCGGCGTCCGATTTCTGATCGGTCGCTTCTTCCATTCAGCGTCGCAGGAGATCGCGCCAGAAGCCTGCCAGTCGTCCCATCTCGGTCAGCGCGGTCGCCTTGGTGGTCTCGGCGTGGGTGATGAGCTCGCTGGCCAGCGCACGCACTTCGGTCTTGCCTCTGAGCAAGCGTGCTAGATCGAGCATCTCCGTGGCAGGAACGACGGAATCGTCGGCGCCATGGAGCAAGAACACCGGGGCGGTCGGCAGGGGCGAGCGCGCTGGCGAGAGCGCGGCAGGCAACTCCACCGTAGGGAGCATGGGCGAGATGGCACGCCCGAGCCTCGCCACATCGCGATCGCTTACGTAGCCCATCAAGGTTCGCGATGGCTCGGACAAGGCTTGGCCCATGCGGCGAGCCTGCGCGAATACCAAAAGCGCTGCCGCTTGGTCCAACCGATCGATACTGGAGGCACGCAGAAAGGTCGTGACAGCTTCCTGAAAGCTTGCGACCTGCTCGGCGGGGACCATCCGCGGCGCCAAATTGAGCAACGCCACGACGGCGCCATAGTCGTGTGGCTTGGGAATGTGAATGTGGTCGCCGCCTGTGGCCAGCTGGGCGGCGTCCGGCGGAATTGGGGCCGAAGCTCCCTCGCACAGATAGCGAAGCACCGAAGCCAAGTTGCCCTGGCCGCCGAACGACAGCACGGCCGCAACGTGATGGCGAACCGATTCTCGCCCGGCAGCCACGACGGCCAAGCCGCCGGAAAAACTGAAGGCCATGATGTCGACGCGTCCGTCGGGCGAAAGCTCGGGCTGCGCTGCGGCCCAGGCGATTGCGTCTTCGAGCTGGTCGGTGCTGCTGGGCGACAGTCGGTAATGCATGAGATCCGTTGGTCCGACCGTAAGCACGCGCAAGCCCGTTGCCGCCAGCTCGTACGCCAGTCCGACCAGGCGCTCCTCGCGTACGCCGTCCATGTGAATGCCCGGCACCAGAATCGTCGTTCGCCGCGTCGGTCCCGGCGGACGGTAGAGCTGCGCCTCCATCGGCCCGTGGCGCGTGGGAATGGTTCGCACGGGCTCTCGCTCGACGGGCTTGGCTGCGATTCTCGCCAGTCTCGCCAGAACGCCGTCGTGCTTCGCAACGCGAACGATGAGCCCGAGGGCCGAAAGGCTAGGCACGGCGGCCCAAAGTCCAAGTCCCAGGCCGAGGGCAATCGCCACGATGATCATCCTAGCGAGGCGTTTCTTCATGGAGCGGACCCATGTTCAATTATGGCCGCGGAATTCTAAATCTTCACTTCGACGACTACACCAGGGTTTGGCTCTCGATCGCGGCGAGGAAGCGCGCGTTTCCGTTGGCCGTGGCGTGTAGCGCTCCATCGCCGTCGACAAGCAGCGCCGCTGTTTTGGGGAACGCCGATAGAATCGGAAGCCCCTGCGGCCCGACGACAAAGAGCGCTGTCGAAAGCGCCTCTGCCAGCGCACCTCGTGGCGCGATGACCGTCGCGCTTCGGCTCGCCGAGGCCGGAGATCCGGTCCGCGGATCGAGCAGGTGGTGATAGCGGCGGTCATCGACCCAGACGAAGTGCTCGTAGTCTCCGCTGGTCGCGACCACTTCATCTTCGATCTCAACCGTGGCGAGCAGTCGCAAGGGCGAAGCCGGATCTCGAACACCGATGGTCCACGGGCGCTCTCCATTTCTGCCGCGCGCGACCACGTCGCCGCCCGCATCGATCAGAATATGTTCGACTCCCGATGCCACCGCCCACTCGGCCGCACGTTCGGCAATGTAAGCCTTGGCGATTCCTCCAAGACCCAGGCGCATTCCCCGGCGCCTCAGAAAAATCGTCTGGGCTTGTTGATCCAACACCACGTCGCAGTAGTCGACGAGGCTGCGTGCCGCGGCGATCGCCTCGCTGGTCGGTGGACGAAAGTTGGGCGCGTCGAGGGTCCAGACTCCCGCGAGCGGCGCCCACGTCGCATCGAAGGCTCCGTCGGTCCGGTGCGATATCTCGCAAGCCGTTGCCATGACATCCAGGAGCTCCATCGGAACGCGAACCGGCGCTTCGCCGGCCGCCTGATTCACGCGCGAGACTGCGCTGTCTTGGCGCCATTCCGACAGAATGGCTTCGAGACGTGCCATCTCTTCGAAGACATGGTGGATCGTTCGCTCGAGGATGTCGGGGTCTGGTCCACGCGCAGCGACGCCAACGAGTGTACCCATCGCTGGCCGAGCGCGACGGACAAGGACGTCCTGAGAAGGTGCGCTTGGTCTGTCCTCGGCGGCCGTCGCGCCCACCGTCTCGTTCATGGCTTCGCTCCGGCGGCCGCTCGGCTCCGCACCACCTCCGCAAGGAGCAAGCCCTTGCGAGCCGCGAACGTGGCCGAGCGCGAGGAGATGGTCGCGCCGCTGATGGCGTCGATGTCCTTGTCGAGTGTGATGGGATCTTTCGTCCGCTTACCGACAAACTGCTTTCGGAATCGCTTCTCTTGTATCGCCTCGCCTTGCGGCTCGCGATACACCATCACCTGGATGTCCCGCAAGTCGCCGTCCGCTGCGACCCCGACCGCGAACGTGATCGGACGGCTCTCGCCGATAACATCCAGAATGAAGATGTATCCGACCAACCCCTTCTCGCTCTTTACTTCGAGGTAAGCGTAGCGACGGGCATCGACTCGTCGCCCAAGTGCTTTCGAAAGGCCGACGACATCCGCATCGGCAAGGTCGAGGGTCTTGGGTACCGACTCGCGTCCTTCCGGAAAAATCGCCCGAGGCGCG
>CAZTTW010000071.1:0-11480 GCA_964616265.1 uncultured Myxococcales bacterium
ACGACGAATCGGAAAGTCATGTTGGTCATCACACCTTTGGAGTTGTGATGCTTGGCAATTGCAAGCAACGTGCCTCGACCAAACGGCAAGAGACCACGCCACTGCCAAGCCGGTTCTGTTGCCTGAGCAGCAGCCAATCAACATGCTGAGTGGCCATAGCCATCGAATGGCAACGATCCACGGCATTTTTCTAGCAACCCACGCTCCACAAAACGGAATCAACCTTGCAAGGCTGGCCGGCGACATGACCACGCTCGCCACGCTACCGAAAGAAGAACTACGCGCCTTTCCGCACAGGCACGCGCACGTGCCACGCCAGCGATCACGGGCGCTGGCGATGTTCGACGAGATTCTACAAAAGGTCCTCGCCGCCTTCTCGAGCACTGCTCCGCCGCAGGCCGAAGGCCCCGACGCCGGAAAGACGGTGAATGGCTACGTCTTTGGATGGTCACCGTTGATGCGCGCTTGTGGCGTACGAACCGGCCGTGGGCTGTTCGGCATCGGCGCCAACAGCCACGTCTCGGTGGGCGTTGCCGAAGACTACTTTCAGATCCCGCCGGAAGCCTGCACGTTCATGAAGCTGAAGTTGGGTGCGCACCACCTGGAAGACCAACGCAAGGGCGGCAAAAAACAGGGCCTCATCGTGCACTTTGGCGGCGACTGCGAGCCGGAAGTGATGGCCCAAGAGCTTCTACGCTCTGACGGCTACGAAGTCTTCATCGTCGAGCCGCTCACCGCTTTCAAGATGGATCCCAAGCGACGGGACGAGTACGTCAAGTTCTACGCGGGCGAAGCCCAGCGCATGGCCCTTTGGCTGACCGGGAAGCCTGCCGACGAAGATCGCGTTCGCGACGAGATCCACGCTCGCAACATCATCGTTCGGAAGATCCAAGAGATGATGAGGTTGCGGCTCCACAACCCATTCCACGTGCCGCTGGTCCAAGTCAACCTCATCAACCAGCTTTCAAACTACAACAAGTACGAGACGGCATGGTTCCAAGCCATGGATCTGCTGATGGAGGAGCTGCGACAGTTGGCCAAGGAGCCAGCGCCGTTTCACATTCCCCTCGTCCTCGTCGGGGTCATGCACTGCGAAGACCTCTACCACGCCATCGACGAAACCATCGGCGCCGTGGTCAGTGGCTCGACGCCGCAGCTTTACCGCGAGGATTTGCCGCCGCTGGAAGCGCTTGGCGATTACCTTCTCGAAATGCAGCTTCGCGGCGACATGCACGACAAGTGCGGCGGCGTGGTCAGTCTGCGCCGCGAGCGCATCGAACGCGAGCTGAAGGAGTTTGGCGCCCGCGGCGTCATCATCGGCGGCACGACCAACTGTCCGTACCTCGCCATCGCACGCGAGATGGAATACGAGTACTTCACCAAGAAGGGTGTTCCGGTGCTGGTACTCGACGGAACCGCACACAACGACCCAGCCACGGAAGAACAGAAGATGAAGCTGCGGGCGTTTATCGAGATGATGATTTAGCTGCCAAGCTCGGTGGACAGGCCGGCTTCGATCCAGGCATTCATGCCGCCGGCGATACTCTTGACGTCCCGATAGCCCTGCGCCTTGAGCAGCAGCAACCCGTAAAGCGACCGCTTGCCACGTGCACAAATGGTCAGCAGAGGCGTGTTGCGATCTTTCGGCACCGCGGAAAAGTCGCCCTCGGAAAGGGCCGGCAGAGGCGCCAAGACCGCCTGCTCGATGCGCTCTTTCGCGAATTCGTCGTCGTTGCGCACGTCGATCAAGGTGACGCCCGTGGCAATCAAGCGCTGGGCTTCGGCCAGACCAACGACATCCGGGCCGCTCTCGGCGAGGCGGAACGCGGACTCCAAGTGATGGGCGAACGGATCCGCCTTGGCCACCGGCGCGGGAGCCGGAAAGAGCTGAGGAAAGTGGCGCTGCAGGGACGACGTGTACTTGAAGATGTTGTCTGCGAAAATCACGACGGCGACGTTTCCTGGCGCATCCGGCACACTCTTGAATAGGCCAGCCAATGCTAAGCCGCCGCTCGGTCCGGCGATAAGGCTTTCCTCGCGGTTGAGCCGAAGGCAAAGCTCGTACGCCTCGGCGTCACTCACCTCGACGACGCCATCGTATTCCTCGGGCTTGAAGAAGTCCGTGAGGCTCAAGGCACGCCGACTGCGCACGCCCGGAATGTCGTGCCCGTCGGTGGGATGCACGCCGATCACCTTCACATCGGATTTCTGGCTCTTCAAGTACCGCCCGGTTCCCGTGATCGTGCCGCAGGTGCCGAGAGACGCCACGAAGTGGGTGATCGTGCCGCCGGTTTGCCGCCAGACCTCCGGGCCGGTGGTCCGAAAGTGGGCGTCGGGGTTTGCCGGGTTCTTGTACTGGTTGAGTTGCTTCCAGCCTGGGCGATTGCTTAGCTCCGTTGCCTTGGCCATGGCGCCCTCGGGTTGCCCGGGCATCGGGCACAGGGTGTCTTCGAGCTCGTGCAAGTCGGTGCCGAAGAAGCGCAGAGCCGCACGCTTCTCGATGGGAATGGCCGTCGAGAGCGTCGCCGCGAACTTGTACTTCTTGGCGTTCGCAATCAGGGAAAGACCGATGCCCGTGTTACCGCTCGTCGGCTCTACGAGGTTGGCGAGCGACTCACCGCGCTCCTCGGCATCGCGCACGAGATTAGCAGCCACGCGATCTTTGACGGCGCCAAACGGGTTGTACCATTCCAGCTTGGCGTACACCTGCGTGTGGCGAAACGGCGAAACGCGGTTGAGCTTGACGATGGGCGTGGGGTTGTCCGCGCTCGACAACATCTCAAGCACGGAATCGTAGACGCGTAGGCGGTGGTCAGGCATCGTTCTCCTCTGAGCGCTGAGTCTACTACACGAGACATCTGTCCACAACTAGCACAACAACGCAGCGCGGACTTCTGCGTGAGAATATAGGATGCCCAATACCGGTGTTCCCACGATGTCCGTTGACAAGTGGTTTTCATTCGTGAATATCTGTCTTGTAATAGGGACAGAAAGAGCCACGTTCGTCGAAGGAACTGCCATGGAGACTTTGCGTTTACCCGCACGAATACGACGAGATGTGGCCGGCTACCGGGGTCAGGTGGGCCGGTTCGAACGCGGAGAAATCAACGCCGCGGCCTTTCGCGCTTTCCGCGTCCCCATGGGAGTGTACGAGCACCGCGAATCGGGACGGTTCATGGTGCGGGTCCGGTTGGGCGCGGGCCTGGCCCTGCCGCACCAGCTAGAGCGCATCGCCGATCTTGCCGAACGCCACGGCAACGGCGTCCTGCACGTCACCACACGCCAAGACATCCAGATTCACGATGTCGCGCTGGCAGACACCGTGGCCATTCAAGAAAAGCTGCTCGACATCGGACTAAGTGCGCGTGGCGGCGGCGGCAACACGGTTCGAAATGTCACGGCCTGCCCGCGCGCCAGCGTGTGTCCGACTGCCGAGTTCGACGTGGCCCCCCACGCGCTCGTGGCGGCCGAATACCTTCTGCAGCTGGCGCGCTCCTATTCATTGCCCAGGAAATACAAGATTGCCTTCTCGGGCTGTGCCGAGGACTGTGCCTTCGCGTCGGTCAACGATCTCGGCTTTTTCGCCCACGTCCGAGAGGGCCGTCCCGGCTTCGCTGTGTACGCCGGCGGCGGCTTGGGCGCGCAGCAGGCGGCGGCCGTACAAATTGAGGAATTCATCGAGCCGGACGCCGTTCCAATGGTAGCCGAGGCGATTGAACGCGTGTTTGACCGGCTCGGCGATCGAGCCAACAAGAACCGAGCGCGGCTGCGCTTCGTGGTGCGGCGGTTGGGTGCAGAAACCTTCGTCGCTGAATACCGACGGGAAATGGCGGCGTTGCAGAGCGAGGGACTGGGAGCGCCTGTCGTGGCCGCCAGGCCTTTACCCGCAGCGGTGACCGGTGACGGTGCGCAGACGTCCACGCCAATTGGCGCTCCGCCCGGCTGTCTTCCGGAACGCGATCCGCAGCGAGTGACGTTGATCCTGCAATTGCAAAACGGGCGCCTTCCCGCATCCGATCTCCGAACGGTCGCGAACCTATCGCGCAGCTTTGGCGTGGGCGTGGTGGTGGCCACGCAACAGCAAGATCTGCTGCTTATCGGTGTGGCGCGAACACGAGTCGCAGAAGCGCAAGCGGCCTTCGACAAGCTCAGCGTTCGTGTCCAGGCGCACACGCCCAAGATCGTCGCGTGCGCTGGCGCGTCCACCTGCAAGCTCGGAATGTGCCTTTCGCCCGCCCTCGCCCAGGCGGTCGAGAATCGACTCGCCGAGGTGGACACGCAACGAGGACCGACCAGCATCCGGATCAGCGGATGTCCGAACTCCTGCGGCAATCACACCATTGCCCCCTTGGGACTTGAAGGACGCGCACGTCGTAGCCAAGGTCGACTGCTGCCCCTTTACGAAGTCTTGTGGGGCGGCCGCGTCCGCGAGAACCAAGTGGACTTTGCGAAGCGCGTGGGCACGGTCCCGGCGCGCGTAGTGCCGGAACTGCTGGCGGAAATTTACCGTCGCGGTCTCGCGAACACCGACGACGTGCGGACTTTGGTGGCCGAGTTTGCGCGACTGCCGGATCCCGTGCCCGAGGAATACTACGTGGACGTCGGCGACACGAAGCCGTTCTCGCTCGACGGCCGTGGACCCGGCGAATGTGGAGCCGGCGTGCTCGACGTTGTCCGGGCTGACCTTGACGAAGCCACCGCGGCGTTGGTTTTCGCCGAACAAGGCACGGGATCGGTGCAGGATCAGGCGCTCGCCCGAGCCGTGCTGGCCAGCGCGCGCGCCTTGTTGCCTCTCGTTGGAAAAGACGACGGCAAAGACAGCCGAAACGTCACCGACCTGTTTTCCACCGTGCGCGCTCAACTCATCGAACCTGGCTGGCTATCGCGGTCGGTGGGGCACCTGCTCACAACGATCGAAGCGTGGCTCGACCATCCGAACGAGGGTCTCAGCGAACATTTACCTGCGGCGCACGAGTTTGCCGCTCGAACCCGCGAGCTTTTCGCATCGCTGGACGCGAACCTGCAGTTCCAGGCCAAGCGCGTTCCCGATGCCGCTTCCGACTCGAGTCCTTAGAGCGACCCGGCTTCGGCGCGTCCATCAGTCATGAACCTCTTCAGCCTCCAGAGAAGTCCTTCTCTGGAGGCAACTTTGCATTTTCTGTAGATCTGTTTCACTTGGGCTTTGATTGTTTCTGGTGCTACCCCCATAAGCTTCGCCATTTCATTTCGGGTAAGCCGTTCTACGACGAGGGGAAGCACAGAGTGCTCCCGCGGAGTGAGCTTATAATACGAAGCGAATGGGATGACCTTCCTAAGCAAGTTGCTGCGCTCGATGGGAGAAATCCGAGGGTCGGTGCCGCGAGTAACGAAGACGATGTTGTTGATCAACTCTTGAACGCGAAGCTCAACAGTTGGCGTTGCCGCTAAGAAGACCGGGCAGCTTCGACAATCTGGCCATTGGGCTTCAAACCCTTGGGGCTTCTTGGCCGGGGCACAAAATGTGCCCGCCATTTGCCAGCATCGCACTCCGGAACACCCGTAGGCTGGACATCGCTTTCGCCGGCACCTCATCACCTTCCAGCAGGGTTGCAGGGAAGGGTTTTCGCGAAGTCGCTGGGCATCTCCCTTGAGCAAGGCGTCTTCGAGGGCAGCAATAGTCGAGGCTATGTTCTGAAGGGCTTTCCTTGGGTCCATATCCCCCATAATGGGGGATATTAGCCAATTGGCTTTGAGAAGTGAATCTAATATTCCGATGGGGAGATCGTATCGCCCTCAAGAATAGGAGTTCAGCTATGAATTTTGACGACTGCGTGAAGGCTCATGTTGCATGGAAGAGTAAGTTGCAGACCTATCTGAGGAGTCCAGATAAGTCCCTAAATCCAACGACCGTAGAAAGCGATCGCAATTGCGACCTTGGGAAGTGGCTCCATGGGGAGGGCGCGAAGTTCGTGTCGAATCCCAAATTCGCCCAGCTTGTCGCTGAGCATGCCAAATTCCACAAGGCGGCCGCCGGTATCATTCGACAGGCCGATACTGGCAAGAATGTCCTCGAAGACGTGGCGCTGGGTGGAAAGAGCGATTTTTCTGCGGCGTCAGCCAAGGTAGTGGGTTTGATTATGGAGTGTAAGAAGGACTTCTCCAAATAGGCATCGCCCAAGCCTGCGGCTCAGACGATCCTCGCCACCTCGTCGAACTGAAAGCGGTGAGCCCGTGGCCGCAACGATGCCTGGTCGCCGTAGCCAAGGTTGGCGATCAGGTTGACCTGGTAACGTCCGTCCGGAAAGAACTCTTGGTTCACCAGGTCGGCTTTGAACCCGGTAAGGACGCCTATGTCCAGGCCTAGGGCACGCGCAGCCAAGATCAGATAGCCGGCCTGCAGGCTGCCATTGCGTAACAACGTCGGCTCGACCAAGTGAGGGTTCTCCTCGAATAGTTCTTTGGCCTTGGGAGACGGAGTCAGCGACGGCAGATGCTCGAAAAAACGAGTGTCGTAGGCCAGGATGAGATTGAGTGGCGCATGGACTGTCTTCTCTCGGTTACTGGACGACAGTGCCGGGGAGAGACGCGCCTTTGATTCTGGCGAACGCAGAAAGACGTAGCGCGACGGCTGCGAGTTGAATGCGGTCGGTCCCCATTTGACTAGGTCGTACAGCGTGCGAACGGTTTCGTCGGTAACCGCTCGCGCGCTGAATCCGTTGTAGGTACGCGCTCCGCGAAACAGCTGATCCAGGGCACGCTCGTCCAAGGGTACAGTCATCGGCCGCTCCTTAGAGGTCCGTGACCGGGACGAGGCCCAGCTCTTTGCCTTTGTCGTAAAGACCGGTCATCTTCCAGTTCTGGCGAAGCACACCGGGACCGTAGTTGCGCGAACCGCCCACCGATTCGGCAAGCAGTTGCAGACGAGCGGACTCCTCGAGAAGGATAATCGTCTCGGTCAACTCGCGCACCCCACCCTTCCCCCACACCGTACCGCCGCCGTTCGCCTCTAGAATGGCAAACACGTTGGGATTCTGGTTGACCTTTTCGATGATGAAATCCACCTCGGGCTGGCGCCGATCGATGTACACCGGCAGCTCGCGAACCAAATGGTGGCGATTGAGTGCCACGTAGGTCAAGGGAAACGTGCGATGCGTCTGCGCCCAGGCCGCCACGTGCAAGGAATGCACGTGCGAGATGACGTTCACGTCGGAATGCTCGACAAACAGTTTGTTGTAGCGATTGCCGACGGGCTTGCCCGAAAAGACCGTGCCATCGAAGCCGCTGACCGTGGGAACGATTTCCTCGCCGCGGTTCCAAGGTCCAGGATCGTTGACAGTTACCAACTTCTGATGGCCGGGCACTCGGACCACGAAACCGACCGTACCGAATTGTGTGGTGGTATCGGTCTCGCGCAGCACGCGAAAGGCGCGCTCGGCATCGCGCTTTACACCGGCGGTAAATTCGGCCACGTCTGCGGCCAGACCATTATCACTATTTCCCATGGACGTACTCCTTGTTTTCGAAAATTGAATGAACGTTCAAACTGGGCCGCTCTTAGCCGGCGGCCCGCAAACCAGCGGCGCTGGCACTTCCTCGCACCAGGGGCAGAACTTCTTCGCCGACTCGATACGCCTCCTCCAGATGGGGCGTGCTGGCCAGGATGAAAGCGTCCGCTCCGAGCTGCACCAATTGATCGAGACGCTCGGCGACCTGTTCGTAACTGCCAACGATTCCGTTGGTCTGGCCACCGCGCAGTAGATTGAAGCCCGACCACACATTGGGCTCGATGATCAGGTCCTTGTAGCTGTTGATCGTCGTCGGGCGATGGCTGCGCTGGCGAGCCGCCCCCACCGATTCGCTACCATCCGCGCTGCGCTGGAAATTCTCGACCACGGACTTTTCAAGACTGTCGAAGCCCCGTCGGATCTCCTCCCACGCCTCTTCTTCGGTTGGCCGGGCAACGATGTCGACGCGGATCGCGGTCTTGATGCGACGACCGAGTTCCTGCGTCCGTTCCTTCACGCGGTCGAACTTGCGTCGCAGCTGCTCGAATGGCTCTAACCAAGACAGATAGTAGTCGGCATGTTTCGATGCGGATGCCAGGGCCGCGTCGGATGAACCGGAGAAGTAGATTTCCGGATACTCTTCTCGCGCCAAGGGATC
Source organism: uncultured Myxococcales bacterium (assembly GCA_964616265.1). Classification (GTDB taxonomy): domain Bacteria; phylum Myxococcota_A; class Polyangia; order Fen-1088; family Fen-1088; genus Fen-1118. The sequence goes on from CAZTTW010000071.1 coordinate 8,143, forward strand.
GGCCAGGCCGGCGCCTTCGACTCGATAGAACTTGCCGTGGTACGAAAACGGGCCGCCGTTCCACACGCCACGCAAGATATCCAGGAACTCGGTGGTGCGGCCGTAGCGGTCATCGTGCGCGACGGCATCTCCCCACCAGAGCTGCTGCGGTCCGCCACCGCCGGTGATGATGTTGTAAAGGGCGCGTCCGCCGGTAGCCCGTTGAAGGCTTGCCGTCATTCGAGCTGCAACGACCGGATTCAAGAAGCCGGGCTGGAACGGAATCATGAACCGGAAGGTCTTGGTTTCGCGGGCCAGCACCGAGGAGATGACCCAGGGCTCGTCCGTCATGGGGAAGGACGGAATCAGGCCACCTTGAAAGCCCGAAATTTCCGCAGCATGCGCAATCTCGGCGAGATAGTCGATGTAGCTGAATCCATCGCCGCCACTGCCTGCGAGACCGGGCTTGCGCTTGCTATCGTCGCCGGGAGACCAATCGCCCCGAAACGGCGTGCGGCTGCGGTGCGAGCTTGGCTCGCCATGGGTAGGAATTCTCCAGAAGATGTCGATCGTCATGATTCTTGTTCCTCAGGAAAGACCGCCGAGGGCGCGGCGCTGTTCGAGTGAGACTTGGGAGCGGACAAAGGGCAGCACGTGTTCGCCCAGTCGGAAGGCTTCTTCAAAATGGGGAACCGCTGACAGTAGAAAGCTATCGATGCCGGCAGCGTAGTAAGCGATGAGTGCCTGCTCGACCTGCTCGTAGCTGCCGACCAGGGTAGCCGCTGCACCGGTGTTGTCCTTGGTGAGGCCCGCCCACAGACGCTGGTCGACCGTCGATGCGCCACCCGCTTGTCGTCCACCCGGTTGCTGCCAGTAGCGTTCGGCATCGAAGACCGCCTCTTCCTCGGTTTCGCGCGCCAGCACATCCAGGCGCAGACCGAAGCTGAGCCGCCGGCCTTCTTTCTTCGCGAGATCCCGCACCAGCGCGACCTCCCTTTCGATCGTTGCCGCATTGGCTGCATCGAACACATGCACGTCAGCAACCTTGGCCGACAGTCGGTAGTCTTCCGGGCTGTTCCCCGAGAGATAGACCGGCGGCACTTTCTGGTTGCCGAGTGCCCCCTGAAAACCGCCGTCTTGCACTTCGAAGAAGCGTCCCTTGAAACTGTACGGCGATTGCGTGAGAACCCCGCGGGCGACGAACAAGAACTCCTCGATGCGCGCATGACGATCCCCGTCCGCAACGAAATCACCCTGCGACCGACGCTGTTTCTCACTAGCGCCGGCCTTGATCTGCCAAGCGAACCGGCCGCCGGTAAACCGCTGATAGCTCACGGCGTTTTTCGCTGCATAGACCGACGAGCCCCGGGACGCCTCGAATTCCGTGAGCAACTTGAGATGTCGCGTACCACGCGCCACATACCCCGCCACAATCCACGGCTCATCGCCCGACGGATCCTCGGGAATACGCAAGCCATCGAAGCCGGCCAGGTCGGCAGCCCGGGCCACTTGGTGCAAATGATCGAAGTAGTTGAAGCTCTGCCCGCGAGGATCCGTCACTCCAGGCGAATAGGGATGCGCCGACGACGAGCGCTCGCCGCGACGTTGCTTTTCGGCATTTCCGTAGCGACCGTCGCCGCTCGTCGGTAGCTGCCAGATGAATTCGATAGACATGGTCTTCTTCCTCTCGGAAGGTCCTTCAGCATCCTCCGTGCCACTGCCTGAAGGACGCGCTGCAATCAATGCCGTTTCTCGTCCGGGCACGCAAAGCTCGTCGTTCACGACGGATCCGTGCCCACACGGAAGCATCCACTGTTGCCCAGGCAGCAGCCCGTAAGCAGCGCTGTTGCTAATGGATCCAGCTTCCGTCCTGTTTTCAAGACCGACCGCTGCGTGGCTCCTAACCCGCAAGGCCGACGCGCTTGGCGGCGGCGAGCGTGTTCAGGACTTCGCGCAAGCTCGGCACGTTTCGCAACCAGCCCGCCATGTACGCTTTCGACGTGTGAAAGTCCGAGAGCGCAGGAGGTGCGCTCGAACTTGCCCTCGCCTCGTTCGCCCACGCGCTTGAGCGGATATTTCAAGCGATTGAATACACCCACTCGGGCGCGCTGTAAGCCACACCGCAGAGCTTGCCCCGACTGACGGGGGATTCGGCAAGTGGCTCGACGCTGACGAGTCTTCGCCTGTCAACTGGCCATTTCCTGGGCAGCCATTTCGACCGCGCAACACGGACTGCTTATTGACTGTTGCTCACGCAGCAGAATCCAGGCGGCAAGGACCGTCTTGCCGCGCGCGGTACTGCGGCATGAAGAGTGCAGGAAGCGCGCTTTGTATTCGCAAGAGCCCACGAGGGCGAACGCTTTCAATTCATGGAGGTCCCGGAATGCTTCGAGTCGAGAACGCCAAACACAAACGCCCTGGCCTACGCTTCGCCAGGCCTCACGCTTTCGGCAGACACTTGGGTGTCGCCATCGCATGCGCGGCGCTGACTCCTTTCATCGCCTCCGCTGAGACCAGCGAGCAACCCGCAGCAGCAGAGCGGCCGGCGGTGGTGGAAAGCGCCAAGGAAAACGCCAAATCCATCCAAGCTTCAGCGCCAGACGGGACGCCGCCGGTGGCGGCACCAGCACCAACGACTATCGCCGGCCCCGAAACAGCACCCGCCACGCCAGCTCCCGAGTCATCCCAGGCCCCTGTCGAGGCAGCCTCGATCGAGTCGCAGCCTGCCGGGCCGGCATCGCCTGCCCAACTCAAGGCTGTCGTGGTGACGGCGCAACGCCGAGAGGAAACCGCGCAAGCTGTTCCGACCGCCATCTCCGTCGTCTCGGGCGATTCTCTCGTCGACAGCGGGGTTGGCCGCTCTGCCGGCGAAGTCCTCAATTCCGTGCCAAGTGCATCGGCCGCCACGCAGTTGCACGGTCGACCGCGCTGGTGGATCCGCGGCGTTGGAACCGGCCAGCAACAGCTCGACTTCGCGAACCCCATCGGCTTCTATCTGGACGACGTCTACATCAGCAACGCCAGCGCCACCGGCTTTCCACTCTTCGACCTCGACCGGGTCGAAGTTCTGCGCGGTCCTCAGGGAACGCTCTGGGGTAAGAACACCACCGGCGGCGCAGTCAGTGTTGTTTCTCGGCGCCCCGACTTCGACTCGAACGACGGCTATCTGAAGTTCGACTACGGCACCTTCCACGACAAGCTCGCCGAAGGCGCCAGCAACGGCATCATCTGGTCCAAGCGCCTGGCAGCCCGAGCCTCGTTTCACATCGAAAGTCGCGATGGGCGTTTCGACAACCTCTACGACGGCCGCAGTGCCGGCGAATTCCAGGACGCCGCCGCACGTTTGCAATTGCTCGGCA
>CAZTTW010000072.1:0-11354 GCA_964616265.1 uncultured Myxococcales bacterium
GCCATCGGACGAGGCCTTGCGGAAATTCCTCCACCTCGTCTACCACCAGAGCGATGACTTCAGCGTTGTGGCCATGCTCGACCGCAATGGCAAGATACTCGTGCCGTCGGCCTTTCAATCGGCAGCTCCGCGCAACGACATGTTCGGAGCGCATGAGATTCTATCGGCCGACGAAGCCGCCAAGTTGCCCGCGCTGGTTCCGGTCGAACAGACGTTACGCGAGGGCTCCGCCGTGGGGCCGATTATGGTTGTCGGCGCGGGAAGTACGCCTCACGTGGTCCTCGCCGTTCGCTACGAAGGTCAAGCCGACAGTGAAACGCGGGTGATTGCCGCCGCCGTGTCGCTTCGCCGCATTGCCGATCATTTGGCATCGCTGTCGACGAACGATCGCGACATCCTCCTGCTCGACCGGCAGGCTCGCGTGATCGTGTCGGGGCGCTCGGTGGGACCGGCCTCTTTCGAAGCCAAACACTTCGGTCAAAAAGTGGATGCCAAGTTGCCGGAAACCTGGTTCGTCGCGACGTACGACAGCGGCGGTAACCCGGTCATCGGTGCCTACGTGCCGGCTCCGACGTTCATGCTCGGCGTGGTCGTCGAGCGCTGGCTCGACGCAGCCTTGCGACCGGCACGTCGCCTGGGCTGGACCACCGCCTACTGGGTGGGCGTGGCCGCGTTCGTGGCCGCACTGGTCGGCGCCGCCTTGGCGCGCTCCCTTTCCTCGCGCGTTGGCTCGCTTCTGCGCGGCTCGCAAGACATCGCCCAGGGCAAGCTCGACCGGCGCCTCGACGTCTCCTCCGACGACGAGCTCGGCGAGCTGGCGAAGTCCTTCAACGCCATGGCCAGCTCGCTCGACGCTGCTCGCGGCGAAATCACGCAGCAAACCCGCCAGATCATGGGCTGGAACGAAACCTTGGAAAGACGGGTCGAGGACAAGACCAAAGAGCTGCGCGAAGCCCAGGATCTCCTCTTGCGCTCACGTTCATTGGCCGCCATCGGTTTGCTGGGCGCTGGCGTCGCGCACGAGATCAACAATCCGCTCACCGGCATCTTGGGCCTAGCCCAGCTCGCGCTGACCGATCTGTCGAACGAGCATCCCGCGCGGTCCATGGTGCACGACATCGAGGACCAAGCCCTGCGCATTCAGGGCATCGTGGCCAATCTCTTGCGCTTCTCGCAGCGCCAGAGCGGCGAGGACTTTCGTACGCTCAACATCGCCACGGTTCTGGACGATGCGCTCGAGCTTTGCGGTCAGCAAAACCTGGCGAACGCCAGAATCACCACCATCAAGCGCGTCGCCGCCACCAGCCCGCCAGTGCGCGGAAACGCACTGCAGTTGCAAGCCGCATTCATCCAGCTCATCCAGAACGCCGTCGCCGCCATGGAGGACGGCGGTACGCTGACGCTGGAAACCACGTTGCCCGGAGCCAAGCTCTTTCGCGTGCGCATTTCGGACACCGGCCGCGGCATCAAGCCCGAGCATCTGTCGCGCATCTTCGATCCTTTCTTCACGACCAAGTTGCAGCGCACGGACACCGGCATCGGCCTTTCGGTCACGCATAAGATCATCGAAGACCACGGTGGCACCATCCGCGTCGAGAGCGTGATGGGCAGCGGCACCACGTTCTGGGTCACCTTACCAATCGACACCGGAGCAAGTCCGCTCGCATGACCTCGCCCAGCAAGCAAGGGTCGCGCTTTCCATTAGCCGTCGTCACCCTGGTGGCCGCCGTGCTGCTGCTGGCGACGCTGGTTTCCCGTCGTTTTTTCGAGGAGCGCAAGCCGGAAATGCCGGCGGGACTGTCGCCCGTCGCGCCGCTGATTCCCGAGGGCAGTGCCAACCTGTTTCGTGTGGCGGCCCTGCAGGGCGAAGTCGAGGCATTGCAAAACGGCCAATGGTACGTGGTTCGCGCTGGGCACCTCTTGTCGAGCAAGGACGTCATCCGCACCAAACCCGGCGCCCGCGCGCTGCTTCGGCGTGGCAGCGTCGAGCTCGACTTGCGCGACAACATGGATTTGCGCCTCGAAGATCTGGAACAAGAAACCGCGCGCGTCGGCCTTCTCCGCGGCGGAAAAGTCTTGGCCAGCGTCGGCGGGAACAAGGAGCACGTCGAAATCACGGCGATGCACACCAAGACCGCCAACGTAGGAGCAGCCCGCTTCGTCGTCTCGCTTTCGCCTTCCGGCAAAGTGAACGTGGCGACGTCGGAAGGCGCCGCTCGATTCAGCGGCCAAGGCAAGGAGGTCATCGTTCCCAGCGGCAGCGCGAGCTCGGCGATGCCCGATGAGGCACCGACGGATCCCGAGCCCATCCCGCAAGAGATTCTGCTTTCGGTCATTTGGCCCGAAGATGACCGCGTGGTCGCCCAAGCCAAAATCAAAGGCAAAGCCCAGCCGTCGTCGCGTGTAAACGTCAACGGCGTGGAAACCGAGGTCGACGCGACCGGCACCTTTCGCGCGAGCGTGCCGCTCAAAATTGGAAAGAATCACTTGCAGGTCGACGCCGAGGATATTCTTGGTCGCACCAAAAGCGTCGACAAGGAAGTCGTTCGAGCCTCGCACCCGCCAACCCTCGAGCCAACCGACCAGGAGCTGTGGAACCCGTGACGGGCTTCTCCCTTCGCCTCGCTGCTAGCTCCGCCTTGTGCGCCGCCATGCTCATCGGCGCGCGACCAATCGTCGCCGAGCAAAAAACGACGGCGGCCCTCAGCGCCACCCAACCCGGCACGGGCCAACCACCCCAACCGTCGGTCACCATCACGTTGGCAGATCCGTCACCGGTCATCGGCATTACTGGCGAGACCGAACTGCTCATCGACGTCGCCGACGCGCCTGCCGAAGGCATGCCTTTGCCGCGCGTTCTCTGCAGCATCGGACAAATCGAAGATCTCGGCCGCGAGGGCCCGGCGCGCTTCAGCGCCCGTTACATTCTGCCCGCCGGGCGGTTCCCCCAGCCCGCGATCATCGTGGCCGAGTTTAGAAACCGGATCTGGCCGCTTAGAGGCATGACCACGGTCCGCCTGCGCGCGGCGACCACGACAGCCATGCACACCGATCCGGGCGCCCAAGTCACGCTTCGCGTGGGAGACCGCGACTTCGGCCCGCAAACTGCGCCCGCCGACGGCGTCGTACGTATTCCCATCGTCGTTCCGCCGGGCGTCGAGTTCGCCACCGCTCGCTCGGTCAACCAGTATGGCAAGGCCACCGAACAGGTCGTCGACCTGCACGTGCCCTACGCACAACGCCTTCTTTTCGCAGCGCCGGTAAGCATGCGCGCAGGCTCACTGGCTGAATTGGCGGTTTACGCCGTCGAGGCTTCCGGCCGCCCGGCCAACGGAGCCAGCCTGATCTTGCGCGCGGCCAATGCCCGCATCTCGCCACTCGGCAGCCGAAGTCCCGGCGAGGCGCGCTTTCTCGTGCATGCCCCGGCAATAGTGCGGGAAAAACGCCTGCGCGTCGAAGCGCAGCTCGAAGGGCAAAGCACGACCCGGCTGGCGACGCTCATCGAACTTGGGCCTGGCCCAGCTACCGGCCTCACCTTGGAACCGGAATCGCCCTTCATCGCACCCGGCGGCGGATCGACGCGAGTTTTCCTCGGCGCAGAAGACGCCTTCGGCAACCCGGTCGACGCCGCCCGCGCCGATGTTCTGGTGGACGGCCAGCCAGAATTGGTGAGAGCTGGAATCGAGGGACCGCCCATCGTTCTGGTGCCCGCGCCGTCCGCCCGGCAGAAACGGATTGTCGTCGAGGGCGTGCTTGACGATGCCCACGCCGTGCGCAGCATTCCCGTGGGCATTCCGCCAAAGCCGCCGGCGCCGGCGCTGCCATTTTCCAATCCATCGCCGAAGTACACCCTGACGCCGCGGCTGGGCTTGCTGTGGAGCCTGGGAGCGGCGGAAGGCGCTACCTTCTTCGTCGATGCCATAGCGTTTCGAATCGCCCGACTGCCCGACTTCGGCCTTGGACTCTCGGTCGGAGCGCTTCAGACTTACTTTGCGGCAGAAAACCCCTAAGCACTGACGAGGACACAACTGACGACTGTCCCGGTCCTAGTCCATTTGCACTACCGCGCGAATGCCGGACGAACGTTCGTCGGATTGGGCGCAGGCGCTGGGCTCGCCGTCTCTTTTGGACGCTTCGAAACCTACGACACCACCATCGCGGGCACGAGCTACGGAACTGCTGCCGAGGCGAGCGTGGAAACTGGACTTCATCTGCGGCACGGTCATCTGGTGTTGGCGGCGCACTATCTCTTCGTGTCCCTCGCGCGTTTTTCGAGCGGCGACTCCGTCAAAGGCAACGCCGCCGGCATTGCCTTCGATGTCGGGTACCGCGTGGGGTTTTGAGAGGACTAACGGGATACGAAGACCGGCACATAGAGAGCAACCACGACCGCGGCCGCGGCGATGGCGAGAAGAACGATCACAAGCGTGTGCGCTACCGCCTTGAGGATTCCGACCGTGGCGTGCGCCTCCCGTTCGCGCTCGGCCGCCAGTCCGACGATCGTCGTAGCCAGATCATCACGGCGCTGGGCCGCCTGTAAGATGTTGATCTCCGCTCGTCGAAAGAAGCCCACCGCAACGAAGGCTTCGATGTAAGGCTGGCCACCTTCGATGGCGGCGATCGTCTCGGTCATACGACTACGCATGAACCCGTACGGAGACATGGATGTGGCCGTGGTGACCGCATCACCGAGCAGAACGCCTGCCTGCATCACGATGGCCGTCGTGCGACAAAGCAACGCCTGCGCCGTGGTCAACAGCGCCGCGGAAAACAGCGGTAACTTCAGAGCAAGTTGCTCGAGCAGCAACTGATGCCTCGGCCAGCGAGGCGCGAGCTGAAGAGCAAGAAACCCGAGCGCGCCTGCCACGCCCACGAAAGGCCACGCCGTTCGGACGAGCCCTGCCACCTCGACGGCAACCCGGTCGAGAGTGCTCGATCCGCCAGCATGGGAGAGCGGGATCTCCGGCACGACTTCCTTGACCAGGAACGCCAGCGCCACGGCAGCAACGAAAATCGCGAGCAGCACGAGAAATAGGACGTTGAGCGGTTTGACGATCGCGTCGTGCATGTCTCGGCGCAAACGCCCGACGCGATCGAGATAATCGGCGGCGCGGGTGAGGGCATCCGTGAGGCTGCCGGAGCGCTCCGCCGCTTCCACAAGTGCCAGCACGGCAGTGTCGAAGACAGCGTGCTCGCGCATGACGACCGAAAGAGGAGCGCCTCGCACGACCTCGGCGTGCATCACCCTGCAAAGCTCGCGCAAGGATCGGTCTTTGCTATCGCTCGCCAACGCCGCCAGACACTTCTCGGTGGAGAGCCGCGCCCTCGACTTCACGGCAAATTGGCGCAAGAGTCGCGCTTGCGCCTCCATGGCGACACGAAAAGGCAGTACCCCTGGCTTTAGCTCGACCACGTAGCTCTCCGACGCGACTGCTTGCTCCATTTTGCGCCGGATTCGGCAACTCCGCTATTTCCTCGGGGCGGAGACAGGAAAGGCGCGAGCCCCGAGGGAGCGCGCCTTAGGTGAGACCGAGAAAGACCTCGCCCCCGCAGCGAGGAGACGTCGCCTCGCGCATCGAGGCGGGAGAGGGGCGCTTTAGGCTTTGGCCAAGCGACCGCTGTTCCGCAATTCTTCGAGAGCCGCGTCGAATTGCGCTTCGGCCAAGCGCTCGGCGACCTCCGGCGAGGCACGCAGATACGCTTGCCACGCCAAACTGGCAAATGCCTCCGGAGGCAGACCGGCCGAGGCTGCTACCTGGGCCGCCTGGGTCAAGAGTTGCTGCATTTTCGTGAGCGACACGAAGTCGACTGCATTGCCTGGCTCTCGGACAGACGGCGCAGGAGCGGTCGTGTCTTTCGTGTGGGGTACATCCATCATGTTTAGCCATGAAAGCACCGCTGCGGAAGAGTCAACCTCGGAAGCAAAAATGGCCAATCCTGTGACCGCGATCGGTCGTTGGCCGGCAAGATCGCGCGCCATTTCGACTGCGCGGATCTGACCTCTTGCACGGACAACGCTGCCAAGCGAGTCTCATGGGATCGAAGAGGCTACGCGGGCGTCAGCGAGCCCAACCGAAGAAAGGCGTGGCATGAGGTGGCTTCTTAGTTTGTCTTCCTTGACCGTTCTGCTTCTGGGCTGCGGTGTTCGTTCCACGTTGGAGAGCTGCGCTCAAGGCAGCGTGGAGTGTCAGTGCTATCCCGGACTGACGTGCAATCCGGGCTTGGTTTGCATGGCTGGCACGTGCACGGACCCGGGCGTCTCGCAGGGTGGAATCGACGGCGCCTTCGGGTCCGGAGGCGCACCCACAACGACGACGCGCCCCCTGCCCGGTGTCGGAGGAATGGTCACGACGGGAGGCGCTCCCACGGGCTTCGCTGGCGCAACAGTTACGAACTCCGGCGGCATGCCTACGGGCGGTGTCGCTGGGGCGGTTGCCTTCGGCGGAGTGTCCGGAGGAGGTGGAACGGCTTTCACCACCCTCGTCGCGGGACACGCTCAAGGCGCGATGAACGGCTACGGCTGGGTGGCCCTGGGGGCACTCGACTGGGTGACGTCTCCGACCTGCAGCGGCAGGCCCATTACCGCCGCCAGCCCGTGCACGGGGCTGATCTACTGGCCGGCTGGCTCCAATCTTTGCGTCACCGGCTCCCTGCCTGCCTTGCCAGTAAACCCGTCGGCAACGGACTACAGCGACAACTGGGGAATCCTCTTCGCCGTAGAGGCGACGGATCCTCCCGGCGGCGGGCTCGGCGTTTCATACCGGACGGCGACCTTCAATCTCGCTGGCTCGCCAAGCACCGGTCTGCGCGCCGCCGTCCACCGCAAGGGCGATCCCGAAGGCACGAATTACTGCGCGTTCATCACGGCAGGAGTTTCGGTTCCGTTCACCGTCTTCAATACCGCGTGTTGGGACGGTACCGGCGCGTGGCTGTCGCTCTCCGACGTTCCCGACCTAGACTGGATCGGCATCCAGGTATCGTCGGCGGTCTCGACTCCCATCCAAGTCGCGAATCTCTGTCTGAACGCGATTATCTTCGGCCAGTAGGTCTACGACGAGCGCTGTCGCTGTCGGACGGCTTCGTAAAGCAGAATGGCGCCGGCCACCGAGGCATTGAGCGACGACACTTGGCCACGCTGGGGAATCTGTACCAGCGACGAGCAACGACGAGCGACCGCCGTACGCAGGCCCCGACCTTCAGCGCCAACGATCAGCGCCACCGGACCACGCAGCTCTGCTTTCGCCAGCGGCAGGGCGCCTTCCTCGGCAGCGCCACCCCACACCGCCACGCCCTGCTCGCGTAGCCAATCGATGGTGCCGAGCAGGTTGTGCACGCGCGCGATGCGCATGCGCTCGCTGGCGCCGGCCGACGCCTTGACGACTGAGCCGGTCACAGGCGCGGCGTGTTTGTCCGGCACGATCACGCCGTGAGCGCCCAGCACCTCGGCGCTGCGAACCAGCGCTCCGAAATTCTGCGGATCGGTGATGCAGTCGAGGATCAACAGAAGAGAGGGCTCGCCTGCGGTCGCGGCGGCAACGAGCATCTCATCGACCCGCACGTACTGAAATTCGCCGGCGATGGCCGCCATGCCCTGGTGATGGGGCGAGGCCGCCAGGTCGGCGACCAAGGCCCGCGGACGAAACTCGACAGTGATGCCGCGATCCTTGGCCACCGCGACGGCAGTCTCGATTTCTTTCGAGCGATAGCCGTCCGCCACGTACACGATCACGACGTCGCGCGGACGCGCCCGACACAGCTCCTCGATGGGACGAACGCCGAATACCACGCGCGACATGCTGGCCGCCTACGACCCGAGGACCGATTGGACTTCAGCGACGAGCGCCGTGAACGCCGCCGCAGGATCGTCGGCGTCGCGAATCGGCCGACCCACCACCAAGTAATCGGCCCCCGCCGCTATCGCGCTCGCTGGCGTGGCGACGCGCTTCTGGTCCCCGAGGGCCGTGCCGGCTGGTCGCACGCCGGGAACCACGAGCACGAGCTTGCCGCTGGCCGCGCGCACGTCTGCCACTTCCTGCGGCGAGCACACGATGCCGGTGGCGCCTGCCTTTTCCGCGAGCTTCGCTCGCCGCACGACCGTTTCGCGCACCGTCGATGGAATCCCGTCGGCCCGCAGATCATCTTCCGACAGACTGGTTAGTACCGTCACACCCAAAATGCCCGGCTTGCCCTTGGCGGTATCGGCCGCTCTGCGCATCATCTCGAAGCCGCCCGCCGTGTGCACGGTAAGGAGCTCAGCGCCGAGGCTCGTGGCGTTCGCCACCGCCCGCGCCACCGTTTCAGGAATATCGTGCAGCTTGAGATCCAGGAAGACTTTGCCACCACGCTTTTGCACGGCCTCGACGGCTCGCGCGCCCTCGGCCACGAAAAGCTCAAGGCCAACCTTGAAAAAGCGCGGCCGGCCCTGCAAGCGATCGAGGAAGGCTTGCAAGCCAGCCATGTCCGGCACGTCGAGCGCGACGATGACCCGCTCGTCGGCTGGAATGTTCCTGGCGCTCACCGCTTTTCCCCGGCGCGCTCGGCTGTGATCTTGGCGCTGACCATCGCCACTACCTCGTCGATCTTGACCTTCAAAACTTCCGTTCCGCGCCGCGCCTTCAGCTCGACCACGCCTTCCGCCACGCCCTTCTTGCCGACGGCGATGCGGTACGGAAGCCCCACCAGATCCGCGTCCTTGAACTTCACGCCCGGCCGCTCGTCGCGATCGTCAAACAGGACCTCGAGCCCCGCTTTTTCGAGCTCGGCGTAGAGTCGTTCGGCCACTTCGGTAACTTGCGCATCGCCCGCTTGCAACGAAACCAAGGCGACTTCGAAGGGCGCGATGGCCACGGGCCAGACGATCCCGTCCTTGTCGTGATTCTGCTCGATGGCCGCCGCGGCGATGCGCGTGACGCCGATACCGTAGCAGCCCATGGTCATCGGCTTTTCTTTTCCGTCAGTGTCGAGGAAGTTGCACTTCATGGGCACCGAGTACTTGGTGCCGAGGAAGAAGACCTGGCCGACCTCGACGCCGCGGTAGCCGGTGAAATGGCCATTCTCGCAGCGCGGGCACGCGTCGCCGACGGCCGCCTCGCGGAAGTCGCCACACGCCGTGGGCGCAAAGTCGCGCTTGGACACGACGTTCTTGTAGTGCGCGTCCGCCGCGTTGGCGCCGCATACGAACGACGACAGCGCGCAGACTTCGAGATCGCTATAGATCGGAATCTTGAGTCCGACGGGGCCAGCGAATCCCACCGGAGCGCCGGTTACCTCTTCGACGACTTTGTCCACCGCCAGCGCCAATTCACGCGCCTTCAGCTCGCGCTTGAGCTTGATCTCGTTCAAGTTGCGATCGCCGCGCACGAGCACCGCGACCGGCTTGCCGTCGGCGACATAGATGAGCGTCTTTACCAGGTCGGCCGGCTTCAGCCCGAGGAACGCGCTGACTTCCTCGATCGTTCGCTTGCCCGGCGTCGCGACCTTCTCGACGGCCGTCGACGATGGGACGCCAGCGAGCGGCGGTCGCGCCCTCGCCTCTTCGACGTTGGCAGCGTACGAGCACGAATCGCACGCCAAGAGCGCATCTTCGCCGGTTTCGGTCAGCACCTGGAACTCGTGCGATTGCGAGCCGCCGATGGCGCCGGTGTCGGCTTCCACCGCGCGGAACGCGAGACCGCAACGTTCGAAAATGCGCGTGTACGTGTCGTACATGTTTTGGTACTCGCGCTTGGCGTCCTCTTCCGTCGTGTGGAACGAGTACGCGTCCTTCATGATGAACTCGCGGCCGCGCATGAGGCCGGCGCGCGCCCGCAGCTCGTCGCGGAACTTGGATTGGATCTGGTAGAGGTTGAGCGGCAACTGACGATAGCTGCGCACGTCGCCGCGCACGAGATCGACCATCACTTCCTCGTGCGTCGGTCCGATGACGAAGTCCGCGCCCTTGCGATCCTTGAAGCGCAAGAGTTGCTCACCGTACTGATCCCAGCGGCCGGACTCCTGCCACAGCTCGGCCGGAATGACCGCGGGCAGGAAGACCTCCTGCGCGCCGGCGCGGTTCATTTCTTCCCGGATAATTCTGGAGATCTTCTGGATGACCCGCCAACCGAGCGGAAGAAACGAGTAGACGCCGGCTGCCACTTTTCGCAGGTAGCCGCCGCGTACCATCAGGATATGAGAGGGGATTTCGGCCTCGGCCGGAGCTTCCTTGAGGGTCGGAATAAGGGTCTTCGAGAGTCGCATGGCGGAGAGCCTTTTAGCATGAAGCACGTGCCCCAAGGCGCTCGGCGAGCGAATTGGCGCTCATGCCCTTCGCCAACGCCTGGCGTTGGTCGATTTTTCGAAGCGGCGCTCGAAAAAATCGTGGAAACTAGAGCCGTGTTGGGGAATGGGCTCTCATTCTTGATGGTTTTTCGACGAGAGAGAGGCGAGGCAATCGCCGCATTCAACGGTAGGAGGGTAAGATGCAGATACGTCACATCCGTCCGGGCTCGCTCGATTGGCAAGACGCGAAGATAGAGGAAGTAGATCACGGGTTCCAACGCCTGAGCCCGGAAGAGATAATTCGGCTGCGCAAGATGTCCGATGATCGCCGTCCGAAAGACGAAGACGGCAAGTTGGCACAACCGATCCAGGTCCAGTAGCTCGTCTCCGCGCTGCAGGCAGCTGTTGCGCTGTCTGCAGCGCTTGTCAATTCCAGAGCTCGCGAGCTACAAGCAGGTATAGGTTCCCAGCCCGCAAACACACGCGTTGGCGCCACCGCCGACGCAGGTCGAAAGCGGCGAATTGCAGGCGGAGCCGGTCTGGGTTCCCTTTGGACACAGAGTCGGCGCGGCGTTGGTATTCGCCGGGCACAGAAAGGTGCCGCCGATGCAGGAGCAAACGCCGCCCAGGCTCGGCAACACGCAGACCAGCGTGCTCGCCGAGCATGGGGCACCCAGACGAGCTTCGGGGCCGCAGATCACTTGGCCGAGAACGCTGTCGCGACGAGCGTCCAAGATACCGCTCAGCAGTCCGCCGTCGCCAAGCAAAGCGGACAGCCCGCCGTCGCCAAGCAAAGGAGGCAGCCCACCGTCGGGAAGGCGGACCACCGCGGTTCCGCCGCCGCCACCCGAGCCGGCAACACCACCTCTGCCGCCCGCGCCAGCCACGACACCACCCGCGCCAGCGACGACGCCACCCGAGCCACCACTGGCATTTCCCCCAGTGTGAATGACACCACCACTGCCACTTGCCGCGTCAGGAATCTCCATCGTGCTTCGGCCGCAGGAGCCCGCCAAAACCAACAACGCGCCAGCCACCTTTGCCAAAGTTCGATTCGCCATGTCGATTCCAGGTGTTCGAGCAGAGACGACGCGCCA
>CAZTTW010000073.1:0-11339 GCA_964616265.1 uncultured Myxococcales bacterium
GTCGGTCACGGTGGCTTGCTCGTGCAGCGTTCGAGTCTGCCTGAGATGGCGCGAAAGTCCACGAACTACGGCGGTTAGTCTTCCGGCAAATGCAGCATGTTGTCGGGCAATCCGGACCACCAGGTGAGCTGCAAGCCCGCGAGCACTGCCAGAAAGTGGATGTCGCCGTCGGCCGAGCCGTGCACATCCACGACCGGCGTAATCGCCCAGCCGCCGGTCAGCTTCTTCTTGAGGGGGAAGATGTCGTAGCTGGCGCCCGCGAGGAAGTACGACCCACCGCCCGCGCGGGTGGACGGGTTGAGAGCTCTATTGTCCTTGAGAAGGACGACGCCGAGGCCGAACCCGGCGTGCACCGAAAGGTTGCGCCACAGAAGGCAACTTCCCTCGAGCGTCAGGCCGTCGATGGAGCCTTTGTCCGAGCCCTTGCCGATGCCGCCGATGTACTCGATGAGAAGACCCAAGCCCAGACGCTTGGTGATGAGCTGGCCGATGCGGAAGGTTCCGGTGTAGCCCGAGTAGGTCGTGCGCTGCCCTTTCTCCCAGGCTTGCACGTCGACGCCCGAGGCGCCGAAGCCAATCCAATAGCCTTGGCGCGAGCGCGGCTCTTCGAGAACGGGATGCTCATCCGCGTCCTCGGCATGCGCCAAGCGTGGCGCCAGAGCGAGCGTGAGTGCAAGCAGAACGCCGAAACCGAGGATGCGAGAAACAGACATCATGAGCCGCCTCATTAGAGCTCTCCCCGCAATCCGATGATGGGATAGATGGGAAAGCCAGTCGAGTATTGAGACTTCTGATAGTTGAAGTTGAATTCAAGTTGCTCGGGATTGGAGCGGTTGTAGACGTTCTGTAGATCCACGTAGGCGGTGAAAATCCACTTGTTGTAGATCCAAGTCTTGTCGAGACGAACGTCGAGCTGATGAAACGCCGGAACGCGCGTCGAGTATTTCGAGCTGTAGATCGGTGTGTAGGTATTGAGCGATGAATCGAAGACCGATGTGATGACAGGTGTCGCCGGATTGCCTGTGACGTAGCGAAAACGGCTTCCGATCTGCCAGTTTCTGGGTAACTGATAGCTTGCAATGGCCGTGAGGATGTGGGTCTGATCGTATTCGAACAGTCTCCACGTGTCGGTTCCCGAGTCCATGCGCTCGGACTTCATCAACGTGTATGCAATCCACCCGGCGAAGCGCTTCGTCAGATCATGTTTGACGACCAGTTCGAGGCCGTACGCGCGTCCCTTGCCGTTGTTGTCGTAGCGATTCGCCGTGTTGTCGCCATTGAGGGACGCCTGGGTGATGCTGACCATACTGGATAGGTCTTTGTAGAAGCCGGTCGCGTCGAAGAGGAACTGCTTGAACGGCTTCCATTCGAAGCCCGCCGAGTAGTGGATGGCTCGCTCATCCTTGAGACTTGGCGTTCCGAAGACTTTGTCGGACTGGTCAATGGAGGGCTGCTGATAGAAGAGCCCGACGCCACCCTTCAAGGTGAGGCGGCTATTGACATCGAATCGCGTTGTGAAACGAGGCGCCATCGTCGATTGCGAGGTCTCGGACCAGTAGTCGAAGCGGACGCCTGGAAGTACCAGCCAATTCTTGAGCGGTCTCAACTCGAGCTCGGCAAAGAATCCGGGCACGTAATAGTTCTTGCCCGAGATTTCCTCGTGCAGGACCTTGCCGAAGTTGATATCAGAAACAGCCTGTCCCTCTTGCGGCGGGTTGGGCACGTTGAAGAGACCGCTGACCCTGGCAAAAAGGATGTCGACGCCGGCGTTGAGTGCAAGGTTCTTGGACCACTGGTAGCGAGCCGTGTCGCGAAAGTGGGTAAGGTCCATCGTGTAGTCGATCGCGAAGTTGAAGAACTCGGTGACTTGGATATCGCGGCCTTGCGACAGTCGAACTGTGTTCTCGAAGTGATCGTTGGGGACGTACTTGTAGCTGGCCAGTGCCCGATAGAACGTGCTCGAGAATTGAAATTGGTTGCCGACCGCAATGCTGCCGCCGGCGCCACCATTCTTGGTGATGAGTCCGAAACGGTCATCCGAGGCGAACAGAAAAAGGCGGAGCTCGTGTGCAGCGGCCGGACGATAACTGGCGGTGAGCTGATAGTCATAGTAGCGCGGAAGTTGCAAGTTGCTGACTGGCAGGTCCGAGGGTAGCGCCGCGTTGATGATGTAGTCGATCCAACTGCGACGAGCGGCGACCGCCACGGCGGCTTTGGGGCCCAAGGGGATTTCCAAATAGAAGCCACCATCGAGCAGATTGAGGTCAACGTACCCGCCGGTTCTCTTCGGCTTGACCTTCTTGGTATCGATGTCGACGAGGCCGCCCGTAACCCAACTGTAGTAGGGCGGAAAATTTCCCGGGTAGAACTGCAAGCTGTCGATCATTCCCGTCGGTACCACGCTGCGGATGCCGCCGAAGTGATAGATGTTCGGTATCAGTGTCCCGTCGAGGTAGTACGCAGTGTCGTAAGGACCCGAACCGCGAATCATGATTTGTCCCGAACCTGCCTGGGCGCGCGCCACGCCGGCGAAGTCCTGGATGACGGCCAGTGGATCGCCCATAGCACCGGGCAGCTTTTCGATCACGGCGCTCTCAATGACCGTGCGGCTGACTTCTTTGCGCTCGCGTTTGGCTTCGACGACAACGTCGAATGGATTGTACGAGCCGCGCTCGACGTAGTAGGTGACGTTCGTCCGCTGTCCTTGCACGATCTCTTCACTCGTGCGGACCGGGTAGTATGCGGACGGCTCGATGCGCA
Organism: uncultured Myxococcales bacterium; assembly: GCA_964616265.1. Taxonomy (GTDB): domain Bacteria; phylum Myxococcota_A; class Polyangia; order Fen-1088; family Fen-1088; genus Fen-1118. The sequence continues at coordinate 2,761 of CAZTTW010000073.1, forward strand.
CTTTCCATGCGCCCGGCGCGAGGTCGTAGAAGTGAAATACGCCCTGCGCGTCGGTGGTGGCCTCGAAGCCGACGGGCTTGTCGTCTTCGATGCGGTAAACCGTGACCAGAATTCCGGCGAGCGGAAGGCGGGTGCCGCGCTCGACCAGCTTTCCGCTGAAATTCTCTATAGGTGCTGGCTTGGGCTTCTCCACCTCGGCCACTTTGGCCGGCTCGGGTGCGGGCGGCTTGGGTGGAACGAACTTGAATTTGTAGACGATTTGCACGGGAACGGGCTTGCCGGCCAACTCGGCCGGTTCGAAGGCGAGGTCGTACGCCGCGGTCAAAGCAGCCTCTTCGAAGCCGAGTCCAGTTGGCGTCTTAGGTTCGTCGACGGCGGCGCCCACCACCGATCCTTTGTCGTCCAGGTCGATGAGCAGCGTGATTTCTACTTCGGCGGCTTTGCCGATCGCCTCTTTCGGATACTCGATCTTGGCCCGCTTGGTCAGCTTGGGCGGCTTGCTCAGTTGATCGGCCTCGATAGCTGGCCCGGCTTCCTTGCCGGCAATGCCGGCCTCGGCGGCATTCTGGGCAGCCTCTCGGCTCTCATTCCCGCCTCCACTTTCCTCGGCGGCATGCGCGACAGTGGGCAGAGAGACGAGCAACGTCAACAGACCGGCGAGTCTCGTGAACGTCATGGCGTTTGCTCCAAGGTCACCACTTTCGAGGTCCAGTCCACGCCGCCGCGCCCGTCGCGCACGACCACGATAATGCGAGCCGTGTCTTGCTGGTAGTCTTGGCGCCTCGGCAGGTCCCAGGTGTTGGCCGTGTTGAAGTTGAAGTTTTCGACGTCGGCAGGTGTGTCTTGGGGCGGATTGTCCTGACCGGGGGGCCACGCGGTTGGCAGAAAGCCCGTGGTTCGTCCTTGGCCGCGGCCGCTGAAGTTGCCCGCCTCGGCGTACCAGGAGAAGGTCAGATGCTCGTAGTGTCGAGTCAGCTTGTTCACGGAATCGTAGTCGATGGTGCCCGGTACGGCGAGATGCTCGGCGGTGCCGATGTCGACGTCGAGCTGCAACCCTACGTGTTTGTCACGGGCGACCGTGACGGACGCCTGATCGTCGAGCGGTAGTCCGCCGTCGGGAACCGTCTGTCCAGCGCTGGGCTCCGCTCCAGCGTCGAGCGAATCGCCTCCGTCGACCGTTCCGGCGTCGACAGCGCCCGCGAGACTACCTCCGCCGTCGGCTTCGGTTCCGTACGCTGTGACCCAAATGCCTGAGAGAACAGGGTTCTGGTTGACCGGGATAGAATCGTTGGTCGGCAGGTGCAGCGAATAAATCGCGACCAGCGGACTGAATCCCGATGGCAGCAGCGACGGACAGGCCGGCGTGATGGTCACTTTGATGGTGACTTGGAAGCTGATGGGATCGGTCTTCGAGGGGTCGCTGACGTTGTATTCTTCCGCTGGCAAATCGCAATTGAAGACCGAATGGCCCATGCCACCATCAGGCGCCGCGCCGCCCCCCAACGACGTTGCGATATCGCCGCGACAAAGCGCGTACAGAATTTGCGCCGGAAAGGGGTTCGTGAAGGTGGTGGTCGGGGCTTCGCTTTCTTCAGACAGGATCAACTTCGGCGCTATCCCGAGTCCCATGCTTGCATAGAGCTGATCGAACTCTGCTTGCTGTATGGGGCATTCGAAATTGGTGTTCGAGCTTAGCGGCCACGGACACCACTCCCATTTGTAGGTTGTCGGGCCCGGGGTCGGGCATTGGTTCCCGACATGATCAACCGGCGGCTGGTACAGCAGCGTCGACAGTGTCGTCGAAACGCCGAAGCTCGGCTGGGCAGGCTCGGCTTTGATGGCCAGAACGCGAGGCGTGTCGAGAAGCGCGGGCTTGTTGAAGTCGCCATTGCACGCCACGAGGGCCGCCGTGGCGGCTAAGAGTGCTGTCTTTCGCATGGTTATTCGTCCGTGATTCGGAAGCGGTAGGAATATTTCTTCGTCGACGACATGGGTTCGTCGTTGCGGGTAGCGGGCTCCCATTCCTGGGCCAGGGCCGCCTTCTTGGCGGCTTCATTGAACTCGGGGTACGGCGATTCGTGCAGGATCTTGACGTTGGTCACTTTGCCGGTGGCATCGATGAAGACCAGGACTTCCACATCCGACTCGACACCCTGGGCTTTGAGGGTCGGCGGGAATTCTGGCTTGACCTGCTTGCCCCGATACTTGGCATCTGCATACGTCACGCCTTTGACGGGAATGCGCGTCGCCGCCTGATTGGCGACCGTCGGCTTCTCAGTGCCGTGAACTGGTGCGGGGTGCTCTTTGGGCACGTCCTCTTTCTTGGCGGCGATCTTGTCGGTCTCACCCATGCGCGTGTTGCCGAGTGCGAACGCGGGACCTTCGCCGTTGCCTTCTCCGACCGTGGACTCGAAGCTGAGGCCGACGATACGCGGAGGCGGCTTCTTGTCGGGCGCTTTCGGGGGGGGCTCGTCGATCTTCGGTGCGGGTGGTGCCTTGACCACGGCGACACGCTCGGGCTCCTTCTTGGGCTCGGGCAGTTTTTGCGGCTCGGGCGGCTTGGGCTTTTCAGCCTCGTGCTCGCGCATCTCGATGGCCAGGCGCTCGCGCTCTTTGGCCTGCTGGGCGCCCAGCTTGCCCACGCCGAACGCCATAACGACGAATCCGACGTGCAGCCCGACGGAGACGAGCAAAACCAAAATGCCGACGGTGGCGCGCAGCCATCCCGGCATACGCCGCTGGCCACGATGCTCTTGGAATTCGGCGTGGATGGGCACGCGCACGTGCGACATCGTGCGGGCGCGTGAGACGTCACGGCGATGGGCGCGTTTGTCGACGAAGGGATTGTGTTGCGTCGGCCGTATCGCCCGGCGGAGGTCGCCGCTCGGCTCTTTCGCCGTTTCCTTGGCGGTCGGCTTGGTGGTCGACTTGGGGGCCATGGGCTCGCGGCCTTTCAAGGACTCGTGGCGGCGGTGTTGCGTTCCACGTCGAGCGCGAAGGCGCTCACGCCGTTGCGTTTGACCAAGTCGATGAGGTCGACCACGTGTCCGTACTCGACGCCTTTGTCAGCGGCGATCACCGCCTGCAATTTGGGGTTCGTGCCGCTTTCACGCTTCACGAACTTGCCGATCTCGTCGATGTTCGACGCTGCGCCGTTGAGCATGAGCGTACCGTCTTTGTTGCAGACGATGTTCACCGTGGATTCGACGCGCGCGCCGCCCGTCGCTGCCTTGGGCAGGTTCACCACCATGCTGGCGCGAACGATGGCGATCGAGGTCAGCATGAAGATGATGAGGAGCACGAGCACGATGTCGACGAAGGGGATGATGTTGATGCTGGCGAGAGGCCCTTCGTCCTCGCCATTGCCATTCTGGACGGCAGCCATGGCTACTCCTTTGTCGCTTGCGTGGCTTTCGCGGCGCTTTCAACGTGGCCGGCCGACTTCAGCTCGGCCATCAGCACGCGCGTGAGTCCGTCGGTATTGGTGACCGCCTCCTTCACCATGCCCTTGAAGACGTTGTAGGCGACGACGGCCGGGATGGCGACCAAGAGGCCGACGGCGGTGGCAACCAGCGCTTCCGCGATACCAGCCATGACGCCCGAGCTGGCGCTGGCGATGTCCTTCGACATTTCCTTGAACGAGCGCACGATGCCGAGAACGGTGCCGAAGAGACCGATGTAAGGCGAGTTCGACGCCAAGGTGGCCAAGATGGACAGCCGGCGCTCGTAGTCGGCTTTGCCGCGGCTCATGGCTCCGGCGATCAATTCTTCGACGGATTCCGGCCCCTTCTCGTAGCCGCGCAGGCCGGCCAGTGTAACGTTGGTTTCCAGGCAGTCGTACTTGGCCAGGAGCTTCGCCGCAGCGTCGAAGTCGCCCTTGTCCAGGTCTTTGGCGAATTCGGATTTTACGGCGTCGAAGTCCAGCTTCCGACGACGGTAAAAGAACCAGCGTTCGACCATGACCGCTACCGAAAGCAACGACAGCGAGAGCAGGAGCCAAAGCACCCACTCGGAACGAAAAACCGGGAGCGAGAGCAGACGTTGGACGAGACCTTCAGCGTTGTTCATGACTTCTTCCTAGTAGTACAGGTGCGATGAACCCAAGTAACACCGACGCGAGAGTTTTTTGTCACTCTCGCCCGACAATTGCAATCGGCCTTGTCGTTGGCCGCTTTGGTTGCGATTTCGGCAGCGTGATCGCCGTTACTGTCCGTCGCCCACGAGGCCGTTCATCTTCTTCGGATCGAAAGGCTTGGGCTTTTTCGTGATGGCGGGTTTGGCGCCGGTCCCGGTCGCTGAAAGCTCCATGGTCGCGGCCGGGACTTGCATGCCCGCCGGTGCGTTCTTGTCGACCTCGGGCGCAGTAATCACCTTGACCAGCCCGAGCGGTGGCACACTCTCGCTGACCCACACGTCGACGGTGCCCATGGCGTTTTTCTCGCGGTAGTGGGCCGTCTTGAAGGTGCCTGCAGCCACCTTGATTTCTTCCTTGCCCACGAGATCCTTCTCGTCGGGACGCTGGAAGCTTTGCGTGGGTGTGTCGGGTGGCACGAACATCGGCGCATCGTCCCCGAACTGCATCACCATCAGCTTCGGCGGCTTGGCGCCGCTGGTGGGATCGGCAGCCAGAACCATGCGCAGCACCACCGGCTTGGCCATTGGTGTTCCCCTGGTCGACATCTCCAGCGTGTTCGACTTGGCATCGCGCCCGACCAAAGCCCAGCGCGATGACAGCTTCATCTCGCCCATGGTCATGGAGTACTCGGCCCAGGCGCCAACCTCGACCTTTTTCATGTCCACCACCAACGGCAAGCCAGGCGCCATGCCCGGACCTTGTGCGACGGCAATGGTCGGTAGAGACAGAACGGCGAAAGCGAGGGTAGCGGTAAAGCGCATGGAGATCTCCTTCGAGGACCTTCTCTACCGCAACGAGCGAAGTTTTGCTTGGCTTGATTTTGGCATGATGGTCGGGTCTGGCGGCTATGCGACGGCCGCGCTAAATAGAGGTTCGTGACTTCCACGGAATTGCTTGGTTCGAGCAGTGGTTCGCGTACGGCCTTGGCCGTAATCGTCAGCTACAGAACTGCGGAGCTGGTCAAGAACCTCCTTGCGTCGCTCGCGCGCGAGCGTGCGGCAGAGGCGGCTTTCGGGCTGGAGCTGCGAGTCGTGGTGGTGGACAACGCTTCAGGGGACGCCGAGCCCATCCAGCAGGCGATCACCTCGGCTGGCTATGACGGCTGGGCCAAGGTCCTGCGGGCGCCGGAAAACGGGGGGTTTTCGTACGGGAACAATCTCGGATTTCGCCACGGATTCGAGTTGTCGCACGTGCCCGAGTTTTTCTTCATGCTCAACCCTGACACCGAAGTGCGGCCGGGCTCCGTGCGTGCACTGGTCGAGTTCTTCGATCAGCATCCCGATGCTGGCATTGCCGGAAGTAGCTTGGAGAATGAAGACGGCTCGCCCTGGCCGTATGCATTCCGGTACCCGAGCTTGTGGAGCGAGCTCGATTTCGGTTTGCGCTTGGGTGTTGTGTCGAAACTGTTGCGTAAGCACATCGTCGCTCGCTTGATGGGCTCGGTTGCCGAGCAGGTCGACTGGCTGCCCGGGGCCGCGATGATGGTGAGGCGTCAGGTGATCGAGCGCTTGGGAGGCCTGGACCAAACGTATTTCCTTTACTACGAGGAAACGGACTTTTGCCTCAAGGTCAAGAAGGCTGGCTACACGGTCTGGTACGTGCCGGAGAGTCGCGTGATGCACATTGCCGGCCAGAGCACGGGCGTGACAGGTTTTCAGCGCGTTGCCAAGCCTCTACCCGACTACTGGTTCGAGTCGCGCCGTCGCTACTTTGCCAAGAATCACGGATTGGCCTACGCGGTCGCCACGGATGCGGTGCTACTCGTCTCGCATGCTCTCGGCCAAGCCAAAGAACGCTTCCTCAAAGGCCGCGAGTCGCCGGGAATTCCCCGTTTTGCGCGAGATATCTTTCGCCACAGCGCCGTTCACAAGGCGAATCGGAGCGTCGAACCTTCGGTGGAGTGGCGACCGGCCACCAACCCGAAATAGCGCGACGGATCTGTGGCGGTTCGTCGGTCGATTCGCTCGCGGAAAGACTGATTGAGTTGCTCTCGTATCGCCTGTATTTCAGGCATGTATCTTCGTCTTCTGACACACAGTTATTCATTGCGTGGAGCCCGGCACAGCGCCAAGGATGGAGTCCATGGCAAGTGAAACCAATGTGCGTTTGATCGCGCCAGCGGAGGCTCGCGCCTCTGAGGGATTCACCGCCAGGCTCATGGGCGTTACACTGGCGGATCTCATCCAAATGAAATGCATGTCTGGCGCGACAGAATCGATTCGCATTCTGTCGGCGGGCAAGCTGGGTATGCTTCAATTTCTGAAAGGACACCTGACCCATGCGGCGACCGGAGACCTGCTAGGCGACAGCGCCGTGCTGGAGCTGCTGCGCTGGAAGACGGGTGACTGCGAGTTGTTCGTCGGCGTCCTGCCCCACGGGTCGCTGGTTCGCCGCTCTTGGCAAAGCTTGCTGCTCGGCGCCGCACAGGAGAGCGACGAGCGCGCGCGCCTTCGCAGCGCTTCGCCTGTGCACGAGGCCCTCGCAGCCGCAGGTAGCGAGACACCGACTCCCGTACGAACACGATCCGTATCGGTTCGCATGAGCCAGGATGGACAGGTCCTGCAGTCTGTGGGCGCCGCGGAGGATCTTGCGGCAGCCTCGGCCTATGCCCTGCATATGGCGAGCTACATCGGCGAAAGCTTGTGTCTTGACGCTTTTGTCGGCTGCGAATTCCGCGCCGGCGACCTGCGTACCGTGCTGGTCATCGAAGCGAGTGGAGAGGTGCTGGCCGTGCAGTCGAGCACAGAGGCTGACGTGGCCGAGGCACGGGCGCGCCTCGGGCTGTGAAGGGAGAAGGCATGGAAAGTGTATCTCTCGAGGCATTGCGCTCGCTTCGCGACATCAAAGGCATCCAAGGCAGTTTCGTGGTACGAGCCGGCACGGGTGAATTGCTCGGCCGCGATCTGCCGGCGGTCATCGACGACACCGTCTTGGCCGAGGTCGGACCTCGCATCGATCGCTTGCTCACCATCGTCGAGTCGCCGAATCCCACCGAGACCATTGCTCTCCGTTTCAGTGAGCAGCGCTTGGACATCAAGCGCATGGGCCTCGTGCACCTGTGTGTCCTTGCCGAGGCGGCAGTCAGCCCACCGGCATTGCGCATGGCCATGAAGCTCGTCGGTCGCAAGCTCGACGGCTACGCCTGGGCCGCGCCGCCTGCGCTCGCCAAGGCGGCGCCCGCGCGGGCGAATCCGGCAACGCCGGAACCGCCGAAACGAACCGTTCAGTTTCGCGGTCGCAAGACGACGATTTAGCGTCGCTACACAATCACGTCGAATCCCTGGGTTCGTGGGCGCGGCTCGTATTCCGCCGCCGCGCGCGCCAGGCGGGCAATACCTTCTTTCATCGTGTCGGCGTTGGCGACGATGGGCAATCGCACGTGGTCGGCAAAGCGGTGGTCGGGCGAGTTGGCGGAGCCGGGCACGATGGCGACTCCGTGGCGTGCGGCGATCAGGGCCAACTCGTTGGCGTCGCCCGCCGGTAAGCGCGCCCACAAGAGCAGCCCACCGTCGGGCTTTTTCCACGTCCAAGTCGGCAGATGTTTGGCGAGCAGCTTGGTAAGCAAGTCCAGCTTGGCGACGACTTCACGCCGTCGCATTTTCATGGCGGCCCGCTTTTCGTCGAGCAAGAGCGCGGCGATGGCCTGCGAGATCAGCGGGCCACCGAGATCTGACAGGGCCTTGAAACGCGCCAGGCGAACGATCCACGCTTCTGGCCCGCGAATGAAGCCGATGCGCAGGCCCGGCCAGAACAGCTTGCTGAGCGAGCCGATGGTCAGCACCGGCGCATGCTTGGCGAACGCGGCAATGGGAGGCGGAGGCTCCGGGCCGAGACTCAGCTCGGCGAGCGCATGGTCCTCGACGACAGGCACCTGCAGTTGTTCGGCCAATCGCGCGACCTCACGCCGCACGTGTTCGGGCATGAGTCGTCCCGTCGGGTTGTGAAACGTCGGGACCAAATACACGAGCCGCGGCCGCATGGTCATGAGCGCGTGTAGGCGATCGATATCGAGCGTCTCGGCGGTGCCCGGCAAGGCCAGCACGCGCGCGCCCGCCGCCGCCAGCACGTCGATGGCACCGATGTACGTCGGATCCTCCGTGACCACGGATTCGCCGCGCGCGACCAGCAAACCACTGATCAGGCTGATGGCTTGCTGGGCGCCGTTGGTGACGAGAATTTCCTCATCGCGCGTGGGCAGCCCAAGACTCGTGCAATGGCGGGCGATGGCCTCGCGCAAAGCTGGCAGTCCCATCGGGAAGTAGCCGTGTCCGAGTGTCTCGACACTTTGGCGGCTGACGCTCCGAAGCGCGTCGTCCACCGCTGGCAGCGGTGGTAGCTGGGTGCTGACGAAGCTAATCGCGTCGCCGGAACGTTCGACCAAACTGCGAAACACGACGTTGCGCCGAAACGCTGACGAGACTTCGTGCTCTTGCGGGCTCGGCCA
>CAZTTW010000074.1:0-11295 GCA_964616265.1 uncultured Myxococcales bacterium
ATACCCGTCGGTACAGTAACCGGAGGCGCAATCATCGTTGCCAGAGCACTTGAAGCCGTTCAGCTTGAAGCCACAGCGATTCGCAGAACAGGTCTGGCCGGCCGCACAGAGCGCGTCGGTCGAGCACTGCTCGGCGCACTGGCTGGTCTTCGGATCGCACGTGTACGGCGCGCAGGGAACGTTGACGTCGACGGAGCAGGAGCCCTTGCCGTCGCAGGCCTTGGCATTCACGACGCCATCACCATCACAAGTGCCGCTCTTACAAAGGGTGCCGTCCTCGTACTTGCGACACGCCCCGACACCATCGCAGGTTCCGTCCTGACCGCAGGTAGATGGGGTTTCGGCCGCGCAGAAGCTCGGATTGGTCGGCTTGACGCCCGAGGGGACGAAGGCGCAAATGCCGAGCGAGCTTGGCAGATTGCATGCCTTGCAGCCGTCGGTACAGGCGGAATCGCAGCAAACGCCACCCACGCAATAGCCGCTTCGGCATTCGCCGCCGCACGAGCAGGATTCGGCCCGGCCTTTGGTGCCACCGCCAGCATCCGAGCATTTGATGGTGCTCACCGAGTCCGACTTGGCACTGCCTGCATCGCCACGCCCGGCTGTGGCATCGCCGCCATCCCGGCTGCTCGAGGGCGTAACGTTCGCACAGCCGCTGGCAAGTAATACGTAGGCAAAAATTGCGACGAATCGAGGAGTCGCGAAACCGCTGCGACTAGAAGACGAGCCTGGTGATTGCAGTCTAAGATAGTTGGCCAAGGTTATCCTCCACGCTGAAGGCAGATTAGTGCAGAGCTTGCACCATCAGACCCGTAGATCAAGCGCAGCTGCGAACGAAGACGACGTTCTTAGCTTCTTATTCGACGTTGCGGCACGGCTTTGCACAACCATTGGCGCCGACCGAACAATTCCCGCGAAAATCCCGCCGTCGGCCGCTCCAATCGTCGCGTCAAATATCAATCATTGGGCAAGCCCAGTCCGAAGTGCCTGCTGGGAGAGCGGCGGTCCGTATTCGTTCCGTCGGCCTCAGGCCGCCACCCATCAACCTCGCTCATCTTGCCAAGCCTCACGAAACCAGGAGCGCTTCCACCCCTGACTACCGAGCGCCGCTCTCCCTGATCCTATTATCAGCCGCCCCGTCCCGAACCGCCGGTATTCCAAGCTATACGATTATTCCGTTTATGAGATGCATGTCGAGGGCGGAGGGTTCGAGACATCCAATTGCGCGAAGCTTCTCCCGCTTGTTTCCCGTAGCCGAGGCAGTCGAAGGGTTCGTTACCTGGTGGCCTTCGATAGGAGTTGAGAACAATGGGCAGGGCAAGGTCGGCTGGGTCGGTAGGTCAGCGAATCATTTGTTACGTAGTCTTTCAGGTGACGAAATTGTTCGTTAACATCGCCTCATGCATATTGTCGATTGGATATGGAGACCAAGGCGCCGTCCGTGGTGAAGACTGACCCCTCGAAGATCTTTGCAATTGAGGGCCTCCGACCGATAACTGATCGTGAACTGATCGATCGTGCACGGGCTGTAGTCAATCCTCGTAGGCTCGGCAAACACACAACCTGTGACGTCGGCTGCGCTCTGCTGGCCGCGGATGGTCTGGTTTACGTGGGAGTCTGCGTAGACGTACCCTGCGGCATCGGCTTTTGTGCCGAACACAGCGCTATCGCTGCGATGGCAACGGCTGGTGAACACCGCATTCGTAAGATCGTCGCCGTTCGGGGCGACGGCAGCGTACTCCCGCCCTGCGGACGCTGCCGCGAGTTCATGCGTCAGCTGGATCCCGAGAATATGGACGCCGATGTGGTGCTCGCTCAAGGACACTGCAAGCTACTGAAGGATCTGTTGCCGTTTCCATGGTGATTTCACGCAGGAAGATCGCGAATTGTCCTGGGAGCTCACTCTTGCGCCGCGACGGCACTGAAATATTGTTCATGAACGGACTCTAGTTTCCGGCTTCGGCCGCCGTTCCCATCTGCCGCGAAGTTCTTGCTCTCCCCGAAGAATGGCAGACGCTTGAGCGCACCCTCGGCGGACGTTCTGTTCTCGGATTCCACACTCTCGACTGTTCGGCGTCCTGGAACGCGAAGGCAGATCGGTCGGATTGGGCGGCCCCATTTCGGATGAAGCGCATTGCTGCACCCATGGTGGGCGGTTTGCTAGCGGCGCGTCCTGAATCGACATAGGATTTATCAGGGAAAGGGACGACGGCGATGAAGGCTCTTGGAATCTTGTTGTGCGTGGGTGCTGCGTGCGGCTCGAATGCTCGTTCGAATGCCGATCTCGCGGGCGACATCGACGGAAGTAGTGGAACCGATGGAGGCCAAGCAAGCGACGCCCCGACCGGACCCTCGGGTGCGCTTTCCATGTTGTCGCTGGACGAGGCGCCGGCCGCCACGGAACGCCTCTTCTGGGGCACGCTCAACGCCACGGCGCCAGGTTTCGCCGTGTCTTCGAGCGATCAATTGACTATCGGTCTGGGCGCCGACAACGGGCTCCGTTACTTAAGGTGGCAGACCCTTCCCAGCCTCCAGAAGACCTATGGCGATGGAGCGCATGACTTTCCCACGGCTGGTACGCGCGCCGTCGATCTTCGACCAGACTTTGCCATCGTGTTCGACGAGGTGAACGTGCTCGATGCACCGGCGCCGACCGCCACGCACTTTCTACTGAGTTCGCACTATATCAGCACAGGCAACGCGTGCGACTTCATTGAATCCATCGAGGGAACCAAGTCGGGCGATGGTTGGTCTGTCGTCTACAGCGAGCAGGGAACTCTTTACGGCGCGGCGATCACGGCGACTGGCACGGGCATCGTCTATCCGCGCGATCCGAACGCGAGGGTTGCGCCATTGGGAAGCGCGAGTGTCTGGTCGGCGCCCGTTGAAATCGTTGCGCCGGGTTTCGCAGGCCCGCCGGTGGATCACTTGACGCTCGCGCTCGATGGAACGGGCCGGATCGAGTGGTTCTCTTTCCAAAATTTCGTTCGTCGCGTGAGCTTCACGGGCACGACGAATGATCTGCCCGCGGGTGGGACGATTCCCAGCGGGGAAGGAACGGTGTCGTACGATAGCGTGGTCACGCCAACTCTTGCGCATGTCGTGATTCGCTACCACGTCGTTTCGAGCGACAACCAGAACGATTTCACCGAGGGCTTCGACAGCACCCGCAAAGGTGACAGCGTCGTCGTTCGCTATTTCATTTTTGGAACGCTTCGGGGCGCAGCCATCGATGCTCACGCCGCCGGCTCGCTGACTCCGGTCGCTTCGTCCGGCGTCGACGGCGGCACACCCGCAGATGGCGGTGCCGGGGCAGACGGCACGGACTCGGCCATCACCACCAGCGGCGGATAAGCGTTGGGCGAGCTCGGCGTGGTTGGATTGAGCAACCTCCCAATAACCTTGGTCGGAAACGAGCACCTAGTCGCACCACCGATAGTCTGGGCGCCGGTCGAGAGATTGCCGACATCTTGGCCGATAACCCGGGGTGTGAGCTCGCGAGCGAGCCTCGCACCTTCACCTCACCGAATCCGCCCGGGTAGTCCCCAGGCATGGGCGACTTTCTCGGCGATGGCCCTCGGCAGTTGCACCAGAACGGGATCGGCGTGCGGATCCAGCCAGGTCACGATCTTCTCGACGTCGTTGGCGGCCATCATAGTGCAGCCGGGGGACGCAATGTGCGGCGCGGGCCAGGTGTGTAGAAAGATGCAGCTGCCGGCGCCGGGGCGCACGGGGGCGCGATTGTGGTCCACCACGACGGTCAGGCGGTATTGCGCGTCGGCACGCTTCATCTTCTCGTCGGAGCGCCAGCTGGGGGCCTGCCCGGAGCCAAGGGTGCGCAGCTGGTTGTAATCTGGCGATGCGGGATCGTCGACACAGCGAAGGGTGTCTGTGGCCTGCTGATACGGAAGCTTGGCGCCGGCTGGTCCTGCATGGGCGTAGCCGGTGAGCGAGGACAATCGGAAGATGCCGGCGGGCGCGCGAGCGTCGCCTTCGCGCTTGCCGGGACCGCCGAGCGCTGTCGCTGCGTTGTCGCCGTGCAGACCACGCCCCCAGCCAAGGCCGGCGGCACCAACCATGGCGGTCGTGGCGGCCCCGCGCCGGCGCCACCCGCGCGCGGCCTTGTCCCATAGGGACAGACGCGCGTGGGAGTCGCTCCATCGGTCGGTCACCACCAGCACCAGTTGCCGGGTCGACGGAGGCAGCGTCAGCGCCGGGTCTTCGCCTGGCCCGCGCGCGCTCTCTGTGTTGCGCTTCGCGGGCGCGCGGTAGGCGATGGTCATGGGAATGGATGGCAGCAGATCCATTTCATCGGTGTGGAAGCCGTCGGTCCACGCATTGATGACCAGGGGCAGTCCGCGCCGTCCCAGCGCATCGGAAACGATGCCGATGTGGTCCGGTCCGGGCTTGCTGGGAAAGGTGTCGAGCAGGACGATGTCGCCGGGTAACAGATCTTCCAGGCGCTCAATCGCGCGCCAGTGCCGCTTGAAGTAGACAGCCAGGTTGCGCACGCGGCGGTGGTCGAGGCTGGGATTGCGCCCGGGAATGGCGGGGTAGGCGTGGGGCGCGCTGCCGGCGTCTTCGAAGATCGCTTTTTGCAAGTCGATGCCGGCGTTGCGGAGCGCACGCACGATGACGTCGGTGCAGACGCCGACGTCGGCGGGTACGTCGCCGCCCGGATAAGCGAGCTTGGGCGCCGTGTTCTTGTAAGCCGAATGGAGCAGCACGGTCTTCTTCGCGCCGAGCAGGATGTCGACGCTGTCGGCGATGCCGTCTCCATCGGTGTCGGCAAAGTCCGGCGCCGTGAACCTTGGCGCCGCGGCGCCTTTGAGCACGCTCTCCAGCTCCTTCCGATCTGTATCCCGAAGACCAAGGCATTCGAGCGCCTCCGCGGCACAGGTCGGCGCCATTGGATAAGCCTTGACCGGCTCTCCTTCGAAGCTGACGGTGAGAATCCGGTGCTTGCGATCGACGGCGAGGGCGAGGTGCTGGTGCGGTGCCCAGGCGGGTAGGCTCAGCGAAACCTCGGCGTCCAGGGAAGAAAACATGCCCCGGTCCGTAAGGCCAGCGGGCAAGCTAGCAGCGACGAAGAGAAGCGGCACAGTCGCGAGAACCATGCATGCATCATAGCCGCAGATGGCCCCGGAATCGCACAACCTGCCCGAGCGGAGGGCGCCCTGGCACAAACACTACTGCGCCAGCGCGATGTGCAGCGGATTGCTCTCGACCGGAATGGGGGCGCCTACGGGACACAAGGCGCCCGTCGTCGCGTCGATCGCGAACGCTACAATCACATTCGCGTTCGCGAGCCCAACATACAAGTGAGTGCCGCCCGCATCCGTCGTGAGGTAATAAGGTTGGCTTCCCGCGGGCGCCGGCGTTGGTGCTCCTAGTGCCGTCATCAGCCCATTCGTGGGGTTGATCGCAAAGACCATGATCTGGTTCTGGTCGGCCACATAGGCGAAACGACCAGAAGGCTCTATCGCAATAGAACGCGAGATGGTGCCTGCGGGAATGTCGACGGTTGGGGTCAGGACCCCTGTGGCGGTATTGCGCGTATACAAAGAAACCGTGTTGGCGTTCGCGTTCGCGGTGTACGCGAACTTGCCCGTGGGATGGACGATGACGAAGGTCGGGGACGTTCCCGCCGCCACCGCCGCCAGAGGCGTGAGCGCTCCCGTCGTCGCATCGACGGCGTACGAGGACACGTTATTCGAACCGCTGTTCGCGACGTAGAGGAACAGTCCGTCGGGAGAGAGCGTGATCCACTCCGGAAACTGCCCCGCCGCCACCTTTCCCGAGGCGCTGAGCGCGCCGGTTGCCGGATCGAGAGTGAAGATGGAGACGTCGTTGGAGTTAGTGTTCGCGGTGTAGACACGCGTGCTGGTGGCGTTGATCGTCAAGGAAATGGGATTGGTCCCGGCGGTCGCGGTGCCGGCCGGTGTCAGTGCGCCCGTGGTTTGATCAATCGCATAGGAAACCAGCGCGCATCCCGTGCTGCAGGTGGCGAGGGTGCCGAAGCCTGCCGCGAGCAAGAACTTATTCGATGGATCAACGACCAGTTGCCGCGGATCCGACGTCAACGCTGGCGAGCCGGTCGCCGTCAATGCACCACTTCCGGCCGCAACGGCGAAGCCAAGGATCTCGTTCGCTCCCGACGCCGCCACATAGGCGAACCGCGCTTTGCCACCGCCAACCGTCGAATTGCAAGCGGCCGGGCCGTCGATACCGCTGTCTACCGCGCCGCCCGTCGTGCCACCGGCGCCGAGCGCGCCACCAGCGGCGCTCACATCCATCCCGCCACCATCCACGATCGAGCCCCCACTGCCAAATCCGCCGGAGCCGCCAGCGCCCCCCGACCCTTGGCTGGAAGTCCCACTCGAGCACGCGAGCCCCAAGGTCAGTAGCAAGGTACAACAAAGAAGCGGATATGTTTCATGCTCGATACAAGACGCCATAGTTACTCCATGGATCCAAGACGAAGGGTGAAAGGTGGCTTGTCAGTAAGTGTTTCGCGACGGGGAACGCCTTCCCGCGTTTGGATTGTTCGGCACAGAAAAGGTTTCAGGAGATCTCGGAGCACGCCGCTCGCCCGCGCCGACGGAAGCTTACGACTTGCGCGCGCAGCAGCGATTGCGCACTGGCACCGTGAAGCTACTGAGCGCGGGCTCTTAATCTCGTCGTCGCTACTTCGTCAAGCGCCAAATGCGGCCACTTGATTCGTCGTTGAAGGCAAGTTGACTCCGGCTAGCAAGCTCGCGATCGAAGTCCGGTCGGTACGCGTGTGGCCCAAACTCGGCGTCCCCGCATGCTCCTTGTTCGAGCGCACGTTCCAGCGCGGAGGCTCACGGGAATGAGCGCAGCGGCGCCACCTAGAAGGGCCCACTCGACGCCTTGCAGGCGTCGCTTGAAGCTTGCCTGAAATGCTACGGGCAAAGGCCAGCGGCTCGGGCCGTTGCCAGCGTTGACGCGCAGGTTGCGTCGGGAGCCCCCGCGAACGCAGCTTGGCACTGTTGGACTGTCATGCCAGTTGTTGCAGCGAGAGATGGGCAGCAGGCCGACAATGCTGCGCAATTTGCGCCAGTCGCCGTCGAGGTGGCCGTGGCCGTCGACGTAGAGGTCTTGGTGGCCGTCGACGTCGCTGTTGTCGTGGCCGTCGCCGTACTACCGTCGCCAGCGCAGACGCCGTCCGTACAGTTTGCGTTAGTCCCGGTCGAGCCAGTCGGATCGCAGTTGGAATCGACGGTAACCGGCTGGCCGCCCGTGCAGGCAACGGTCATGTTCGAGTCAGCACTATCGACCGTCCCGGTGGCGACGACCTGTCCGGAGCTGTTCTTGATGGTCAAGTCGTAGCTCGTGGCGGAAGCGGTGATGCCGCCAATTTCCAAGGAGTAGCACGTTGCACTTCCGTTTTTCACCGTTACCACGGCCGACGACGTGAGCGCATTGATCGAGGTGATGTGCTTCACTCCATTGGCGTAGCAGGTATTCGTCGCAAACGTCGCGGCGTCGGTCTGTTGAACGCAGCTCCCGGAGGGCACGCAGGTCGACAGCACGTTCGTCAGGCAGCTTGGATAGTTGCAATTTCCGGTGGCCGTCGTGGTGCTGGTGTTGGTCGCCGTAGGCGTCACGGTGTTGGTCGCGGTCGACGTCGCGGTGTTGGTCGCGGTCGACGTCGAGGCGTTGGTCGTCGACACGGTGTTCGTCGTCGTGCTGGTCTTCGTCGAGGTCGAGGAATTGGTCGTGGGCAATGTGTTCGTCGTCGTGTTGGTCACGGTTGACGTCGAAGAGTTAGTCGTCGGCGCCGTGCTAGTCGCCGTGTTGGTCGCGGTCGACGTCGAGGGTGTGGTGGAGCTACCGCAGCCCGCCACCATAGCCAAGATTGCTGCCGTCACGAACCTTCCGATTTTGCGCATTAGATCCCCTTTGTCCATCTTATGAGAAACGATTCTTCTCGCCGAAGTAGTGGATCATTGCAAGAGAAACTGTGCCGCTCGATCCTGTAGTCACCTGCCGCGGCCCTTTGACCGATCTCGGCAAAGCCCGCAACATCGTAAGTGCGGCGTATGCCATCCTACAACTGGCCCAGGGCGCATTCAGTCAGGACAATTTCCGCCTCGATTCGGGAACTATTCCCCGCGCCGTCGCCCAAACACAGAGACTCGCCCGACAGAACGACGAGTCAGTAGATGCACTGCCTCCGGGTCGGTTTAGCTGTGTGTCATGACCTGCGGGTTGCGATCGACTCGAGGTGGACGGCGGAGGAAGCCGTTCACGCTATTGCGCAGGTTGACGATGTCGAACGGTTGCTCGAACAGCGCGACCGTCTCGAATGGCTCCAGCTGCGCGCGAACCGCCTTGTCTCCAAAGCTGGCGATGAAGATGAAGGGCGGAAGCTTCGTCCAGTCCGCGAGGCGATTGAAAGCTTTGAGCTCCGCCTCATGCAGTAGGCTCGTTTCGACGATCACCAGCGCGAACGATCCGGACCCAAACTCCGGGTGCAACGAAACCGTCACGGCGTCCAGCAAGTCGATGCCTGTGGCCACCCCGACGACGTCGTAGCCTTCGGCCGTTAGGACCGATGCCAGAAATGCGCGCAGTGTCGGTTTCTTTTGTCCGACCAACAGCCGCTGCCTACGGAAAGCATTCGTGTTCGAAGGTGCCGTTTGCATGGCGCTGCTTGTTTGCACGGAGGGTGCCATTTTCTTGGCGGCGCCAAAGGCCGAGAAGTGAGCTGGAGTCCCGGCCGCAGCTGCCATTTGAGCACGAGCTTACTGCGGAATGGGCCGAGTGGGATCGCCGCCCTACCGGCTGGCACCCCGATCGGTCTGTTATGTCTCGTGGTGTTCCAGCGTCAGAGCGCGGCCGCCAAACTTCTGCCGAAGCTGTTCGCGGCCGACAGACGGAGCCATTCGTCTCCCCTCACGGGAGGCCGGCGGTTTCTCGCAACAACGATAGGTCAACCAGATCTGCCGTCACCCGCACGCCACGGTAGGACACGTCGCCTTTGGCAAAGGACAGATCCAGCAAGTCGCGACCAGCGGAATCCACTTCGCTTAGGACTTGGCCGGTTCCACCCACAAGAGCGCCCCACCCGATCACGGTGTGCCCGTCGGAATACCGGCGACAGCTGCCCAGCGCCCCGCTGCTGGCAGTTCCCTGGTATTGCCAGGTTAAGGTGGCGGTACCGCCCTCGAGGTCGAGGGCGTACTCGACCCCTCTTGCCGGCCCAGTCTCGTCGCTGTGGTCATCGAAGAGCGAGACATTGCCGTTCGCTTGCCAGCGGGCATCGTGCTGGCGATTGAAGGTGTTCTTGGGCTCCCCCTGGATGCGAATCAATTCCGCGCCGTCCTTGTTGTACGCGACGCCGCCCAACTTCCAGACCACGCGACCAGTCGGCTTGTCAATCAGGAAGACAGCATTCAGGTGGCGCGCCGACACCAGAAGATTTCCGTCGGCGCCGACGTCGATCGAGTTGCAATGAAACGCGTCGACCACGTCTTCTACCACGCCATCCGCATTGACCGTCGCCAGGGGCGGCGCAACAGACTCCTTGGCCGCATCGAAGTGCTGGCTGGCCAACCAGCTCCAGACAAGAGTGCCTGTGCCGTCGACCTCCTGAATCGCACAGTCTGCGATCGTAGCACCCGACCCATAGCTCCCGTTTCCAGTCAGATCCACGTTGCTTGTGATCGGGTAAGCAATCACCATCGTATCTCCATTGGGCAGCATGCGGAGCTCATGGTGATCCGTCGGGGAGCCCACGGCTTGCACATAGCGCACCTGCGATGCACCCAGTTGATGAACCTCGTAGGGCTCGTTGGGATCTGTGCCGAAGCTGGTCCCCAGGGTTTGGCTAAATGACAGAGTATTGTTCGCCAGCGCTTCGACGTTGATAGCACCCGGGACGCTCGAGACTCGGCGATACCAGACAGGCGTGCCGCGCGAATCCACCGCCATGGCAAAGGACGATTCACCCGGCGCAAGACTGAGATTGGCCATCAAGTACCACCCATCTAGAGTCGCTCCTTCGACGAGATAGCGAGCTGCATTGACAAGGGGAAAGTCATGGGGAAGACAGCGCACCCAGTACTGATCCGTAGAGTCAGCGACGCTGACTTCGAGAACGATCGCCTGGTCCTCGAGCACACTCACGTCCAGAGTCTGCGATGGAGCCGCCGCGGAGATTGTGGGGCGAAACAGTCGGACGGCCGCCCCCGCCGAAGCTGTGGCCGACACCGACAGCGAGTTCGTTCCCGCGCTACAGGTCACATAGTAATCATGGACCGAAGCAGAAAACGGCGGATTGAGCTCCAGCGGCGTAACGCTCAAAGAATCGAGCGTCAGAGGAGTCGTCGACTTCTCGGCGCAGCCGACAGTCACGAAAGGTAAAGCGGTGATGAGCACGACAATGGGGCAAGGCGTTCGTGTGTTTCGCATTCGAGTCTCAACAGATGTCCCCAGCAATCTTGATCGACTTGCAGGCACGACAACACATCGAAAAGCTACCAAAACTGCACGCCCCAACTGCAAA
This sequence comes from uncultured Myxococcales bacterium, assembly GCA_964616265.1. Lineage (GTDB taxonomy): Bacteria > Myxococcota_A > Polyangia > Fen-1088 > Fen-1088 > Fen-1118. Next base: position 10,535 of record CAZTTW010000074.1, read on the forward strand.
TTCTGCAAAAGGAATCCTGACGAAAATCACCTGCCAACGCCACGCACCTCAGCGCGACTACTGTGCAGATACATCCTGCGCCCGTCACCCGTCGGTCTGGTGCTACTCGCGACGAAACCAAATGAGTGCGAGTACGACCATCGCTCCGGCGAATCCGAGCAACACGGACAGATCTAGATCGGCGCCGAACACGCTCGGCTGAGCGAGCGCGTGGCGCATGAGATCCACGCCGTAGGTCACCGGGTTCGCGCGTACAAGCACAGCCATCCATCCGGGCAGGCGTTCCACCGGGAAAACACCGCCCGACAAGAAGTAGAGCGGCATGATGACGAAGTTGGAGATGACCCCGAACCCCTCGAAGGTCTGCATCCGTGTCGCGAGCACTACGCCCATGGCCGACATGGCCAGCGACAGAATGGCGATGACGCCGAGGAGAGCGAAGAAGGCACCGAAGCCGAGATGCAAACCGACGAGCGGGGCAAAGATCAGCGTCAGGCTACCTTGCACGATGGTGACCACGGTCCCGGAGAGTGTCTTGCCAAGAACGATGGTCACCCGCGAGATGGGCGCAACTAGGACTTCCTTGAGGAAGCCGAACTCTCGATCCCAGATGATGGTCACGCCTTGAAACATGCCGCCGAAAAGTACGGCCATCGCGATGGCACCGGCGAAGACAAAGTGTTGATAGTCCACGCCTCCGGTGAGCCGCACCGAGGCGCTGAGGCCCTTGCCCATGAAGATCAGCCACAGCAGCGGCCGGG
>CAZTTW010000075.1:0-11273 GCA_964616265.1 uncultured Myxococcales bacterium
GAGATCGTTTTGTGGGGCGACGGATCGCCGACCCGCGAATTCCTTTACGCGGGCGACGCGGCCCTGGGCCTGGTCATGGCTGCCGCCAGCTACGATTCCAGCGATCCGGTCAACCTAGGCACGGGCGAAGAGATTTCGATTCGCGACTTGGCCACGCTGATCGCGGAGAAGACTGGTTTCCGAGGACGCTTGCGCTGGGACACCAGCCAGCCCAACGGTCAGCCGCGCCGGCGCCTGGACGTGTCTCGGGCACGCGAACGGTTTGGTTTCGTGGCAAGAACCTCTTTCGCCGATGGCTTGGCAAAGACCATCGCTTACTTCGAAGAACAGTACAAACGAGGAGCTCTATGAAACGTGCGTTGATCACCGGGGTCACGGGCCAGGACGGGTCCTATCTGGCGGAATTCTTGCTCAAGAAGGGTTACGAGGTCATCGGCGTCGTGCGCCGGTCCAGCTCGTTCAACACCGACCGCATCGAGGGCATCTACCAGGATCCGCACAGCAGCGACTACCGCTTCAAGCTGGTTTTCGGCGATCTCGACGACGCCAGCTCGCTCAACCAGATTATCCGGACCAATACGCCCGACGAAATCTACAACTTGGGCGCCCAAAGCCACGTGCGTGTCAGCTTCGACGTGCCGGAATACACGGCCGATGCGGTCGGCCTGGGGACGCTGCGCTTGCTCGAAACCCTTCGCGAGACCGGCCACAAGTGCAAGATGTACCAGGCCTCGTCGAGCGAGATGTTCGGCGGATCGCCGCCGCCCCAGAGCGAGAAGACAACGTTCCAGCCGCGCAGCCCGTATGCCTGCGCCAAGGTGTTCGCGCACCACCTGTGCGAGAACTATCGGGAAGCCTACGCCATGTTCATTTGCAGCGGGATCCTGTTCAACCACGAATCCCCCCGGCGGGGCATTCCCTTCGTCACCCGCAAGATCACCCGCGCCGCGGCCCGCATTCACCACGGGCTCGACAAGAAGCTCTACCTCGGCAACCTGGAAGCCAAGCGCGACTGGGGCTTTGCCGGCGACTACGTCGAGGCGATGTGGATGATGCTTCAGCAGGAAAAGCCCGACGATTACGTCGTGGCGACCGGCGAAGCGCATTCGGTGCGCGAGGCCCTGGACGTAGCTTTCGGGACCCTGGGGCTCGATTGGAGCAAGTACGTGGAAATCGATCCGCGCTACTACCGGCCGACCGAGGTCGACCACCTGTGCGGCGACGCCAGCAAGGCCCGCGAGAAGCTTGGCTGGAAGCCACGCGTGCACTTCAAGGAGCTCATCGAGATGATGGTGAAGTCCGATGAGGCCGACGTGCGCGCCACGCTAGAAGGTCGCGCGCCGAACCAGTAGGCGGGGCCGGGAGTCTCATCGCCGGCTTTTTCCGTCGAGGGTCTTGCGACCCTGGAAGAAGCCGGGAATGAGACGCTGGCCGAGTTGCAGGGCCCGAAAAAGCGGAAGCGCCCGCAAGGGATAGAAGAGCTTCTTCCTTCGGGTCAGCGTGAATCGTGAGATTGCGCGCGCAGTGCGGTCGGGCGACGCAGAAAAGAGGTTCTTGATCCAGCTCATCCAGCTGGGAAGGTCATCGGCCAGCGTGTAGATCGCCGTGGGAACTGGACCGAGCATGACTTGCTGGAACACCAGGTTGGTGGGTGCGTACATCCGCGACCACGTTTCGAAACAAGCGGTCAGGGCCTTCTTGCTCGTGGTGTAGCCGAGGCTGTAGGGGCTGCCGGCGTAGTTGACCAGCGAGCTGATGGCGACGACGTGATGCTCGACGGAGCCGCGCGGAAGCTGGGTTAGCGGCGCGACGAAATTGAGAACTCCGTAGAGGTTCGTGTCGATGACTTCCTTGCAGGACGCAAGGTCGAATGATTTGTCGTTGTCGACCCGGTTGATGCCGGCGTTCAGAATGAAGAGATCCGGCAACTCGTCGGCAGCCGCCAGGCTGCGCACAAGTTCGGCAACGCCCTCGGCTGAGCGAACATCTACGCACTCGAAGCGAACCGCGGGATAGCGAGACTCGAGCTCGGCAACGCGGCGCCGGTTCACGGAAATGACTTTCGCCGCGCTATTGGCGTAGCGATCGAGAAGCGCGCGGCCGACGCCCGAGGTCGTCCCGGTGATGAGAACGCTCTTGACGCTCACGTCCGCCATCGTGGCGTGTTCCGCCCTGCGACGCAAGAAACCGATCCGCGGGCAGGCTCCGTCTTTAGGGTAGTGCAGGGCGGGCCTGCGCACGTAAGATGCTCGGCATTTGCGGGCAGCAGTCGTGCAAGACATTCTCAGCTTCTTCCGGCGCCGACCAAGCACGGCGCCTACTTACAGCGCCGTCGACCTCGTTGCCGTCTCGCTGATAGCGGCTGTGGTTGCGGTTTGGGTGGAGGCTGCGGGCGGAACCTTCTCGTTTCTTGCGCTTCTCGCCTGCGAAGCGGTCTTTCTTGCCTTCTACCTGGTGGGCTCCCTCGTCGCCGGCTGGCGAGCCTTGGCCGCTGGCGTCCTCTTCGAGCTTCCGCTGCGCTTGCTGGTCGGATACGCCGTCATCAACACGGCGCTCATGATGCTCGCCTGGCTTTCTCCGCTCGGCATCGTCGCCAACTTCGGCATCTTGTTTGCGATCGCGGCCGCCATCTTCATCGCCGCGAGGCCGGCCAAAAAACAAAGTCCAGACGATACCGTCGGGCTCCTGGTCATCGGTCTGTCACTGATCGCGGCCACGCTGTGGTGCCAAGACTCGATCCGCCCGACATCACTCGACGGCAACACCGTCGTCTTCAAGCCGTGGGTCGATGGCTTCTATCACGCGGTTCACATTCGCATCTTCGGCGCTAGTCATGGCGCCGCTTCCATCGAGGACTTCCGCATGGTAGGGGTGGCGGCACGCCTTTACCACTACGGGGTCTACTTCACACCGGCCTTCATCAAGCAAGCATCGGGAATCCACTCGTACACCGCTTTCGCAGGAGTTCTGGCGCCGATGGGTGTCTTCTTCACGGGCCTTGCGGCCTACGCGCTGGTCGGCTCGCTGTGGGGCGAGTGGCCCGGGTTCGCCGCTTGCGCGGCGCTGCTCTTGCTCCCGGATGGCGCACAACAGGGGATGCGGAACACGTTCATGTCCTATCACTGGCTGACCCAGATCTCGCCCAGTGCGACCTACGGGCTAGCCTTGCTGGCGGTGGCTTGGCTGTTCGTCCTGCGCGGCTGCACGCAGGGCAACCGCTTGCAGCTGGTCGCAGGGTGGTTGGTCGCGGGGATCCTCGCGCTCTACAAGCTGCACTTCTTCATCGCGAGCGCGCTTCTGCTCTGGCTTCTTCCTCCGCTGTTCTTTCGCTCCGGCATCGGGCGGGCCAAACGAGCCCTGTGGTCCGTCGCCGCTGTCGGTGTCTTTCTCCTGACCATGGTCTTCGTGCGAAAGATTCCAGGCGTTCCGCTCATTCGTCTCGACGGATCGAGCGTGGGCGAGATTCTCCGTCTCGTCAAAGGCTTCAGCCCGCCCGGCATCTTGCGCGAATTCCTGGAGAGCCGTGTGGGCAAACAAAGCTCCTTACTTTCGAACCTCCTCGTGGGCGCCCCCTTCATTCTGCTGGCAGCCCTCGGCCTCTTCGTACCCCTGCTTGGGATGCTCGCGCTTTGGCTGCGCAAGCACACGTCACCACTGCTTGCGCTGTTTCCGTTTCTGCTCATGGCCAATTTCTTGGCGATGTTCTTCGGCCTGGCGCTCGACTTCCGTCGCAGCACTCCCGACGAGCTGTCGCACAGGCCGGTCATGGTGCTGTACTTCATCGTCGTGACGTGGGTCGGCGGGGCAGGGGCACTGTGGCTCGTCGAGAGTCGGCGGCTCGGGCGAATCGCCCGCCCGGTCCTGATCGGCTTGGCCATCCTACTCCTGGGTGTTCCGACCTTTTTCGGCTCGGGTGTCCAGCGGATGTGGGCCATGCGCATGTTTTCATCGGTCCACGTTCCGATTGGGCTGATTCGAGCCGCGGAATACATGCACAACCAAGGCAGCGATCGAGACATTGTCCAGGATTCGCAGTTCGATCGTACCTACACCGTGGCGGCCCTGTCGGAGCGCAGGTCCTACGCTTCGCGCACGATGACCATCATGCCCTACCACGGCGACCTGCTCGAAGAGCGCATCGCTACCGTCGAGAGCTTCATGGATCTTCGCGACGCCGCCGCGGTCGTCGCCACGGCCGGAAAGCTGGGCCTTCGTTGGTTCCTGCTCGACCCGGGCGACAGGGTGCAATGGCCGGAAGACATCGCCAGCCGGCCGGCCTTCGCATTGAACGGATTCAGGCTCTACCGCTTCTGAGGCGCGCACCATGAACAAGCCCATTGGAACGATCGCTCTCGTCCTGCTGCCGACGGCGTTCGTGAGTCTGCTCGGCATCGGCGTTGCCGACGGCAGCTGTGGTCAGTGGCTTTTCGTTCACACGACGTACTACCTCCTGATGGCGACGGTGCTGTGCTGGGCTGGGACCTACCTGCATGCCGCGCGCGACGTGCGCCGGGAAACGGCCGCTGCTTGGCTGAAGGAAAACTGGCCAGGCCTCGTCGTTGCGTTCGCCGTGACGGCCGTTGCCTGGCACGCCATCCATCCCGCCCTGCGAATGCTTTCCGATGAAGCGAACCTGGTGGGAACCTCGAAGAATCTCTTCGCCTCGCAGACCGCCACCTTCACAGTCTCGGGTAAGAATTACTACGACAGCTACTGGGACGTCGACGTGGCCATCGACCAACGGCCACCGCTGTTCCCGTTCTTGGTCAGCTTGATTCATGCCTTTTGGGGTTATTCCTACGAGAACGCCTTCCGCTTCAACCTTCTAGTGCTGCCCGCCTTCGTTCTCGTGTCCTACCGGCTGGCAAAGAGGCTTGGTGGTGAGACGTTCGCCATCGTTGCTTCGTTGTTCGCGGTGGCCCACCCCGTGACGTTGCTCTCGGTCCGCTCGGGCGGATTCGATTTCCTTGCCGTCTTCTTTGCCCTGCTCGTGCTCAAGAGCCTGCTCGACTACAGTCGCGACGCCGCCCCGGCGCGGTTGGCGATTCTTTGGATGAACCTGTGCATGTTCGCCGAGATCCGCTACGAGAGCGCGCTGTTTATCGTGCCCGTGGTGGCGCTTCTGCTCCTCTTCAGGATGGTCACCTGGAGCACCCTGCGTCCCTACGCCTTCATTTACGCGCTCACGCCCGCGTATCTCTCGCCTCGCATCTGGCAGGCGCTCGTCCGCGGCAGCGTGCCCAAGCAAGATCCCGGGACGGTCGCCTTCAGTTTCGAGAACTTCGTCCACAATGCCTACGAGTACTTCAAGCCGATTTTGTCGCCTTTCCATTCTTATTCTGCCCACTCGGCCGTTGTCATCGCCCTCGGCATGCTTGGGTGCGTCCTTTGGCTGCGTTCGCAGTATCGCGAGGTCCTTTCGCCCGATTGGAAGCGGCTCAGATTCCCCGTCTTCGTCATCGCCTGGATGCTCTTGCAAGTGCTGATCGTCTTTACCTATGCCTGGGGACGCGCCCAATCGCCCCCGGCTGCACGCCTGGTCATCGCCCTCGACACCTTCCTCTCGTTTGTCGGAGCCTGGGCCCTGACCTTTTCGCTCAAGCGCTGGAAGCCATTCGTCGCCGTCATGCTCGCCGCTGGGCTCCTTGCGGTCCAGGTGTCGGTCGCTGGCCAGCATCGGCTGATGAACAAATTGACTCAAACGCGCGAGAGCGCCACGTGCTGGCGCTTCTTCGACAATCTGCACGAGAAGCGCGTCCTTATCGTAACTGACCGTCCGAACCTCTTCACCATCATGGACTACGGGGCCATGAATTTCGAGACCGCCAAGCACGACCCCGTCCTCTTCGAGGCCCTCGACCGCCGGCTTTTCTACGATGTCTACGTGATTCAGCAGATCAGCCTATCGACGAGACAACCGCTGCCCGGTTATGAGATCTGGCCTGCCCGCAAGATGGAGACGATGCTGGAGTTTCAGAATGACGCCGACGTGCTGATTCGCATCGCACGGCTTGTGCATTGAGGATCCGTGGCCCTGGACGAGGGACGCCAGGGGACCCGAAGCCGAATCGCCGCAAGAACCATCGTCATGATGGAGTCCGTCGCCACGACCGAGGTCTTCTGCGTCCTACTTGGCGGGATCCCTCACTTTCACGGGCTGGCCCGGAACGTGCTGTAGGTTTTGGCCCAGGAGGTCGTTCATGAACAATATGTTGCTCTCATTTTCCGGCGCAGACATCACGCGCCTGCGCGCCCTGGTCTCGGCAGTAGCGACGGAGATCGCGCACGTGCCGGGTCGAGTCACGACGGCCGAAAGCCAAGGTCCTGTCAGCGCGCTCGACATGACGTGGTCGCGCTTGGTCGAAATGCTGGATCTGGGAACCGAGCCCGAGACTCGCGAATGCCCGGAATGCAAACATCCGTGCGCGCTCGGCGCAACACGCTGCGGGCACTGTTGGGCCGCTTTGCCACCGCTCAAGAACAAAGAAAAGCTGGCGGCTTAACAGGCCAAGAAGGAGACACTATGGGTCGTACTACACAAGAATACTCGATCAACCCCGAAGCCAACCCACATTTGCAAGACACCGAGAAGCTCTACGGGCACAAACTGGCCGCGCTGGACGGCGAAATCGGTCATCTCAGAGACTTCTACTTTGACGACAATATCTGGGTGATTCGCTACGCCGTTGCAGACACGGGGACCTGGCTAACCGGACGCCTCGTTCTGCTTTCTCCTCATGCTTTTGGCAAGCTGGACCGGGATGAGAAGACTCTGCACATCAACCTGAAGAAGGCGCAGATCCAGGATAGTCCCGCCATTGAGTCACACAAGCCGGTCTCTCGCCAGTACGAGGCCGAGTACTACCGCTATTACGGGTGGCCCGCGTACTGGGCAGGGGATGCCATGTGGGGCATCGGCAGCTATCCCGTGATTGTGCCGCCCGCGGAAGGTGAAATTGAAGAGCGGCGGTCCTACTACCACAGGGATGACAAGCATCTGCAGAGTGCTCGCGACGTAACTGGATATCCGATTCAAACCACCGACGGAGAGATTGGGCACGTCAAGGGATTCCTGGTGGACGACAGAAGTTGGGCGATTCGCGAGCTGATCGTCGAAACTGGCCATTGGTATTCGGGCAAGGAAATCCGGATGTCGACCGACAAGGTCACTTGGATTAGCTACAAAGAATCCAAAGTACATGTGAGCCTCACCAAAGCAGACATCCAGAAGACGGCCGAACACGAGCTAGCCACGGTGGACGTGGCAGGGCGTCGCGAGACGCACGTTCACCTCTGAAATTCGCGAAGCTGGCCTGTCCAGGTTAGATGAGACGAAGGCGAACACTTCCTGCGCTCCTCGCGATCGTCCTGGCCACGAGCGCCATGTCACCTTCGCCTCGCGTTCCGCGTCTTGCGACCCTCACCAAGGGCGGCAAAGGACCGCCCACCATCGTTCTCTTGCACGGCTATTGCTCGTCCGAGAGAGACTGGGTGCCCTTCGCAAAATCGATTCGGTTGCCGCGCGGCACGCGCTTTCTGTTTCCGCGTGGTCCGGAGACAGCGAAACGCACCGACGGTCGTCCGGCCGGGCGGGCTTGGTGGCATTTGGATCTGGCCGCGGATGTCCACGGCGACGGACTGGGCGCGGATCTCTCCGCGGAGAAGCCCCAGGGCATCGAGCAAGCGGCCAATGCCGTGCGCTCGTTTCTCGCCGAACAGGGTAACCGGACTGCGCAGCCTTTCATCCTCGGCGGATTCTCGCAAGGGGCCATGGTGGCGGCGCAGGTGGCATTCCGTTCTGACGAGCCGCTGCGGGCTCTGGTGCTACTCTCGGGGACGTTGGTCAACGAAGCCTCGTGGAAGGCCGGTTTCACCCGACGCAAGGGACTGCGCGTTTTCATTGCCCACGGCCGTGCCGATCCCATCCTATCGTTTGCGGTGGCGGAGCGCATGCAACGTGAGATGGAAGCCGCGGGAATCAATGTGACCTGGTTCCCGTTCGACGGCGTCCACGAGACCCCGGCAGTGGTTATTACCGCGCTAAACCAATTTTTGGAGCGCTTGTAACTCTAGAAGACGCCGAGGGAGAACGCATGAACGGCTCTACCAAACGAGTACGCCAGAGCAAGCTCGTCGTCTTCTTCGATGTCGACAATACGCTCCTGAACAATGACCGTATCAGTGCCGACCTCAACGCCCATCTCAAACGCGAGGTAGGCCCCCAGCGCTCGCGGTTTTACTGGGCTATTTTCGAAAAATTGCGCGGTCAACTTGGCTATGCCGACTATTTGGGCGCCTTGCAGGGGTTTCGCCGCGACTTTCCTCATGACCTGGAGTTGCTGTGGGTGCCACGCTTCCTGATCGATTATCCGTTCTCTAAGCGGCTCTACGCCAGGTCCCTGGATGTCATCCGCCATTTCAAACGTCTTGCTCGCGTGGTCCTTCTTTCCGACGGTGATGTCGTCTTTCAGCCCCACAAAGTGGAACGCTCAGGGCTTTACCGAGCGGTCGACGGACAGGCGCTCATCTATGTTCATAAGGAACGCGAGTTGGCCGATGTGGAAGCTCGGTTTCCCGCCGCACACTACGTCGTCGTGGACGACAAACTAAGAATTCTAGCTGCCATCAAGAAGGTCTGGAAATCGCGCGTGACCACCGTTTTTGTTCGCCAGGGCCATTATGCGCTGGATCCCGAAATTACAGCCCGGTACCCGTCGGCTGACGAAACCGTGCAGAACATCGGAGATTTGCTCAAACTCAACCTCAGGACCTTCAGGCCGCGCCGCCTTCGAAATGACTGAGACGGCGCCTCATCCTGATGCCCTCTACGCTCGCCTCGAGCGACGCCGACACATCGAGGCGGTCGGAATCGCAGTGTTATCCCGTCTCCTGCCAGGCTGAACGACTGGCACCCGCGTTGCTCCTAGCAACGAATGAAAGAGAGACTCGATGACCAATACCTTGTGGTTCTTGTGGATGGCGTTCATGTTCCTGTTTCTAGTGTCTCCAGTCGGCTACGGGTGGAGCTATCGCGGCTGGGGTCCGCCTCTTCCGAGCTACATTCAGCGACGGCGAGCTGCGCGGGGGTCAATGCTCCGAGGAAAGCACCCGCGCGTGCTTCTCGGCGAGCTCACCGAACAGGAGTGAGCGATCAGCCGAGCGTGTCGCCTCCGTGCCGCCGCTCTTCGTGTCGGTCGTTTTGACCGAGACCTCCCTCAAGTTGATTGAGCTGGCCAGGCCATCTGGAACCTCGACCTGACGTAAGCATCGGAAGTCATTGGGGTAGGCACGTTGGTCCGATCACTGCTTTAGTGGAGGACCGCATGACACGGAAGAAGAGCCAGACGCCAGACGGTTCCGACCTCCGACAGCGTGCCGAAGAGCGACTCGAAGGACGTCAGAAGGAGGCGGCGGTTCCGCGCGGCGAGGCGGACACGCGCCGGCTCATTCATGAGTTGGAGGTTCACCAAATCGAGCTGGAGATGCAGAACGAGCAGCTGCAGGAGGCACGAGCCGAGTTGGAGGCGGGACTGGCCGGCTACACCGACCTCTACGACTTCGCCCCTGTGGGCTATGTGACTCTCGACCGAGATGGGACGATCCTGCTGGCGAACCTCACGGCGACGCGCTTCTTGGGTAGGGATCGTTCTCGCCTGGTAGGGGCGCGCCTCGGGTTCTTCATCGCTACGGAGCACGTCGCCAACTTCAACATCTTCTTCAAGAAAGTCTTCGAGAGTCAGGTCAAAGAAGCTTGTGAGGTTGCGCTGACCACGCAAAAGAGCCCCACGATCTGGGTCCACATCGAGGCCTCGACGTCAGACGAGAGCAGGCGGGAGTGTCGCGCCGTATTGGTAGATATCAGCGCGCGCCGGAGGATCGAGGATGCGCGGGACGAAAGTGATAGGCATTTGCGCGAGGCCGCGGAGGCGTTGCGGGAGGCTGACCGCAACAAGAACCAGTTCCTGGCGATGCTTTCCCACGAGCTACGCAATCCTCTCGCGCCGATCAAGAACAGCCTTTACATCCTCGACCGAGCAGTGGCTGACGGCGACCAGGCCAAGCGGGCTCAAGCGGTGATCGCCAGGCAAGTCCGGCAGCTCAGTCGGCTCATCGACGATCTTCTCGACAACACACGCATCTCGAGTGGCAAAGTGCAACTCAAACTAGAGTTGCTCGATCTAAACGAGGTCGTGCGCAAGACGGTCGAGGACCATCGCACCGTGTTCGAGCAGAATGGGGTACACCTGGAGGCGAGGCTGGCCGCGGGGCCCTTGGTCGTGAAGGCCGATTGGGCGCGAATCGCACAAGTGGTCGGGAATCTTCTCACCAACGCGGTCAAGTTCACGGGACGAGGGGGAAACACGCTGGTCTCGGTCAGTCGTGATGGGATGGGCTGGGCGCAAGTCCGCGTCGCCGATACGGGGATGGGGATGTCTCCCGAGATCCTTGGCCGCCTGTTCGAACCTTTCACCCAAGCCGATCGGACGCTCGACCGTAGCCGCGGGGGGATTGGCCTCGGCTTGTCCTTGGTGAAAGGCTTCGTCGAGTTGCATTGCGGCGAGGTGAGCGCGCACAGCGCGGGCCCCGGCCAGGGAGCTCAGTTCATCGTGCGGCTGCCACTCGACGTCGTTCAAGACATTGCCAAGACCAAGCTCGCGGCTGCCGAGCGACGTCCTCGGCGCGTGCTCATCATCGAGGACAACGTCGACGCTTCCGACAGCTTACGCGAGGCACTCGAGTTCAACGACCACGTGGTCGAGGCCGCCAGCACCGGACCCGAGGGACTCGAGAAGGCACGCCGATTCAAACCAGACGTCGTGCTTTGTGACATCGGACTTCCAGAAATGAACGGCTACGAGGTGGCGAGTGCCTTCCGTTCCGACGAAGAGCTCAAAGGGACCTTCCTCGTGGCTCTCTCTGGATATGCCCTGCCGGGTGATCTCGAGCGCGCGGCCAATGCCGGCTTCCAGCGCCACCTCGCGAAGCCGCCGAGCATCGAAAAGCTCGAGGATCTCCTTGCCGAAGCGCCGCAGCGCCCGCGCGACGAGCCTGCGGCCTCGGCGCTACCGCCGACAGACCTGACAGTTGGATCGGGCTAGGGGCTGTCCCTAATCCGCTGCGTGAAAAGGGGAAAGCCGGGAGAGCGGCGCTCGGCTTCTGCGAGCTTGCGCCGGGACGCCCCCGCCGGGAACGGAAGTCAACGGCCGCGCTGCGCGCATCCATGACTTCCTCGGACTTCGGCTGGCATCCGCTCGCTTTGCTCGCGGAGCGCC
>CAZTTW010000076.1:0-11211 GCA_964616265.1 uncultured Myxococcales bacterium
TGCGCGTGAACCCGTCGACCCAGCGCGGGCGGCTGCTGTCGGCGTACACGAAGCGTGGTGAGACTTGTACGTCGGCGAGCCCGGCCGCGCGCAGGAGCGGATAGAGCCGGCGTCCGATGAGCGCGTCCCCGCCCGCCGCTGCCTGGGCCTGATTCAGGCATTCGATCGTGCGCTGCGCACGGGCGCTCTTCGGGTGAAAGAAGGCCGAGCCGTGATCGCCCTCGATGACGGTCAGCGAGCCGCCGGGCCGCAACACACGCAGGAGGGCAGGCAGGGCCGCCTCGGGCTGGCGGAGGTGCTCCAGCACGAAGCACACAAACACGTGATCGAAGCTCCCGTCCGCGAAGGGCAGCGCGAAAAGATCCGCCTGCTGGAATTCCACATTCGTCAGGCCGGCACGGCTGATCGCCGCGCGCGCCAGGGCCAGCGATTCGGCCGACACATCCACGCTGGCGAAGTGGGCCGTCGGACTTCGGCGCGCGAGAATTCGTGTTTGCGCGCCCACCCCGCATCCGGCTTCCAGCACGCGGGAGCCGGCCGGGTACGCCGTATCTTGGTGAAGCAAATCCGCCAACGTACCTGCCTGATCAGCCAGACGCGTGGCCTCCACAACGACAACCTTTTCGCGGCTTTGCCCAGCAATTGGCGCCCACCCCTATTGGGTCTTCGTGACGTTTGCTATTGGGAAATCAACGCTTCCACTGCCACCGCCTGTTTCCACTAGAATCTTGGCCTCTAGCAGGTTCCCCAGTTTCATGCCTGCGGCGTCCCACGCCTTGAAGTGGTCGGAAATGGTTATTGTTCCGCACTGGCGCGCCTTCTGCCGAATACTCCAAAACTGCAACCAACTCGAGGCGTTGCATCTTGAGCCACCGGTTCCATTCGTGTTGTTCGAGAATAGCTTGTAGCTCTCGCCATCAATAGTGACAGTACCTTTGAGGGTCGAGTTGTAAGCGTTGAACGGCATCGTGCCGAACGAGTCATCGACGATGTAGTACTCAACGCATGGGTTCGTCGACCAACCGTAAATGCCTATATAGGAGTAGCCGCCTGCGCTTCCCGTTTTCTTAAAGGCGACTTGTGCGGCAATCGTTCCGTACTGGTCGTAGGTCTTGCCGCTGTTCCCCCATTCAAAACCGAGACGGCCCAGGTAGTCGCCAGAATTGTTCCAACCGGCACTAAATGCAGGAGTACTAAAGGTGGTCAAGGTCCCCGAGCCTGCATTCGACCAGATTTGCCAGGCGAGATTGCCCGTCCCGCCCTGACTATTCCCCGAGTGCGACTGGCCACCGCTCGGCATTGCGGGGATAGATGTGCAATCCGTCGTTGTCGTGCTTGTGCCGCCGCTCGTGCCGCCACTTCCGGGACCACCATCCCGGCCGGGAATGCCACCCGAGCTGGTGACTCCGCCGGAACTAGTTCCTCCACCTGTTCCTAGGGCGCCGCCGCTGCCGGGGCCAGCATCTTTCCCGGTGGCACCGCCAGAACTGGTGGCGCCGGCGCTACCGAGGTTCCCGCCCGTGGTGGTCGTACCACCGGCGGTACTCGTGCCGCCGGCGCTAGTGATCCCGCCCTGGGCGGTGGAGCCGCCGTTGCCGATGGCTCCGCCCGAGGTGGCGTTTCCGCCGTTACCGGTGGTCCCGCCGGAATCGCTGCCACCAGTGCCCTGAGTACCTCCTCCATTGGAAGAGCAGCCGGCCGCGAGCAGAAGCGCGAGCGCTGGCGTAAGAACACAAGTCAACGACGATACTCTGCGGACAACATGCAACGACGTCATGGGTACTCCTTTGAACAACTGAACTTCAGGCGCGAAACTCTACTGGTCCATACTCTTCTGCGTTGGCCGTTCCCCGGCTGCTCGCTAAGGCCATGCATAGAACAGTTGCCGCAAGCGCTAGAAGTGGTCCAAGTGGTTTCTCGCCGGCGCTGGCTCCCATTCATCTCCTGTGCTTCGCCAGAGAGTCATCCGAGGTGGGGGGGAGGCGATCGCGACGTGGAACGGGATGTTGGGCGGCACGATCTCCGATGTCAGAGGTGCCTGTGCGGACTGGGATCAGCGTCGGATCGGCGACGATGGCGAGTTTCGGACGGAGGTTCCCCCTCAGCACGGGACGCTGGTTTTGCCGGGAACGCCTTCTTTAAGCGGCTAGTCATTCGTAGCGATGGTGGAGACCGCCGACCTCAGGCAGCTCTACGACCTTGCCTAGGGTGGGCAGCTGCACGGGGCGCGGCTAAGGATGCGTTCGTGATCGGTGAAACGCTCAGGAAAGACCTAGGCAATGGGAAATGAATCACGTTCATATTGCTGGCAGGAACGCGGGCGGGGCGAGGGCGTACAAGTTCGTCAAACACTATTCCGTCCTGTGCAGACTAGATGAAGTGGCTGGCTCGATTCACTTGGTGCTGACGATGCCGTTGGCCGATCCAAACGCGGGAACCGCGTGTGCAGGTGGTCAGCCATGAACCATGTTGCAATCGATCGAGAAGCGCGAATTATGCCGAGCTCGGCATAAGGGGCGCTTTCTCGAGCTTGTTTCCAACAAGACGACTGCCGAGCGGTCGAGGCGCCGCAACTGTGACAAGCTCGTCATGGTTGGTGGTGTCCCGTCGCTTCGGCCACGACTTTGCCGTGCAGTTTGGGGGATTGGTGAACGGCACGTGTTCTGCACCGTACGGATCCCATGCAATCAAACCAGATTATTCCTGCAGTACTTCTGGCGCTGGCGGCAGCCGGGTGCGCCGCGGGCAGCGAATCGTCGGGGGCCGCGGCCAGTGCGAGCAGTCCGACCGGTACGACTACCGCTGCCGCCTCCACCGATCCGGATCCGGAGCGCGCGATCGCCGAAGCTGACATCATTCAACTCGATGGCGGCCTCCTCTACGCAATGTCGAAGTCGGGTACTATCAGCGTCGTGGACGTCTCGGCTCCGGAGCGTCTGGTATTGTTGGGACAGAGCCGTCTTCCAGGACAGCCGTTCGAGATGTACCTGCGGAGCGGCTTCCTGGTGGCTATGTCCAATGGCGCAGTAGACCCCAACGGGGCGGTAGTGACCATCCAGATGGCGAATGGTGGGTTCGGTTCGGGAGGAAGCACCGGTACGACCGCAGATGGCACTGGGGCGGCGGTTATCGTCCTCGACGTGCAGGACCCGAAGAGGTTGAACACGCTGGCCACCTTCTCGGTACCGGGTGATATCGCCGACTCGCGCGTGGTAGGCAACGTGCTGTACCTGGCAACCTACGAGAACGCGGCTTGCTACGGTTGCGGACCCGCGCCGCGCACCATGGTAACCAGTTTCGACATCACCAACCCGACAACGATGAGGCAGGTGGCGCAGGTGTCGTTCCAGAGCAACGCACCCGACGGCTACAACCTTCCTTGGGGAGCGAACTGGAAACGCAGCATCTTCGTCACCGACCAGCGATTCTACATCGGCGGCCACGCAGACATCGATCCGGATACCTTCGGTACCTCGACCACCAAGGAAGGAATCATCGACGTCCTGGATGTGACCGATCCAGCGGGGCGCCTGGGTGCCGGCGCGCGCCTCGTAGTGGCGGGTGCAATCCTCAGCCGATGGCAGATGGATGAGCGGGCAGGCGTTCTGCGGGTGGTCAGCCAGCGTGGTGCCGGGCGCACCGGCAACGGTCTCGGCGCGCCGGAGGTCGACACCTTCAGCGTCGCGAGCGCAACGTCGTTTACGCCGCTCGGTCACATGACTATGGCGCTACCACGCCAGGAGGGCCTGCGTACCGTGCGCTTCGACGAACAGCGGGCCTACGCTATCACCTACAACCAAACGGACCCTCTGTTTGTGATTGACCTCGCCGATCCTAGCCAGCCCACGCAACGGGGTGAGCTGTTCATGCCCGGCTTCATGTACTACCTCGAACCGCACGGAGACCGGCTGATCGGCCTCGGGATCGACCGCACCGATCTGGTGGGAAGCCTCAACGTCTCGCTGTTCGACGTCAGCGATCCGAACCAGCCGCGCATGCTCAGCCGGGTTTCGTTCGGCACTCCGGGCATCACCGAGGACTACGAGATCCTGAACAGCGAGGTCTCCGAGGATCAAGACAGGATCCAGAAGGCCTTTCGTGTGTTCGACGACGGCTTGGTGGTGGTGCCATTTGCGGCGTTGCGACCCTACGGCGCGACCGGCTCAGGGTGCGACAACGACGGCGGCGGCGTCCAGACCGTGGAATGGGCAAACGATACTCTTCGCAAGCATGCTCTGCTGCCGCTTCCCGGTAACCCGCGACGTGCGTTCGAGCTCGGCGCAGAGATGATCACCGTCTCCGATTCGAACGTGCGGTCGTTCTCGCTTGCCAGCCTCGATACGGCCCAACAGAGTGCCGACCTGGTCATCGGCACGTGCACGACCACCAGCACGACCCCAACCTACTACGGCGACGGCAACCAGCAGGGCGCCGCCGAGGGCGGCCAATACCCGATGGCCTGCTCCACGGGACCCAGCCGCTCCGGCAGCGATCGTTGGCCGGTGCTCATCTCGATGGCGGCGCTGGCGGTCAATCGCTACCGCCGCCGCCGCCGTTCGCCTTCTCAAGCCGTGCCGTCGTAGTTCACAACGGGGGCTTCCCTGCGGCATAGACCTCATGCCAATCAGTCGATCCTAGACCGGGACCGGCCCGAACTTCCCCGACTCTACATCAATGATCGCCTGCCGGATCTCGTCGGCACTGTTCATCACGAAGGGACCGTACTGCACCACCGGTTCGGGGATTGGCTCTCCGGCAAGCACGATGACGTGGCTTTCTTCCTCAGCCAACAACTCAAGCCTGTCGCCGTCGTTCGCAAAGAGGATCAGCTCGCCGGCGCGCGCAGAAATCTCCCCCGCCCGTACCCGGCCTTTCGCCACCACCGCAAGGGCGTTGTACGTCGCGGGGATGATGACTGGGAGTTGTCCGCCTAGGTCGAGGTGCGCGTCCAGCATCGTGATAGGGGTGAAGGTGTGGGCAGGTCCGCGCGTGCCACCGTGCACGCCAGCGATCACACGAACCTCACCTCGGTCCAGGGCGACCCTGGGGATTGCGGCCGAGGTAATTGGCTGGTAGGCGGGCGCCGCGACCTTGTCCTTGCGAGGCAGATTGACCCACAGTTGCATCATGTGCATGGGGCCACCGCGCCGGCTGAACCCTTCTTCGTGGTACTCCTCGTGGAAGATGCCGCGTCCAGCGGTCATCCACTGGACATCGCCAGGGCCAATGACCCCGGCATGCCCGGCATTGTCGCGATGGGCGACCGAGCCTGCCCACGCAAGTGTAACCGTTTCGAAGCCGCGATGGGGATGCCAGCCAACGCCGCGCTTACCCTCCTCCAAGGGCGCAAATTCCTTGGGCGGGCCGTAGTCCATCAACACGAATGGACTCACCCGTTCGGCGTTTAGCCCTGACCTGGGGAAATAGGTCGAGACATAGAATCCGTCTCCAACCCAGTGAAACGTCGTGCTGCGGTGGACACCTTCCACACTGCGAACCCGTTGGGCGTGGTCGCGGACAATGGCTTGATTGGACATGTGTCTAAGTCTAATCACCGGAGGCGGTCAGACTACCCTGACTGCGCCAGTCGCGGCGCTGGCGCCAGATTCGGTGGCGACAGAAGCCCTGACCACGGACCTGCCCTTCACGCTTCAACGCTCCAACCAGGGAATGTCCGTGGGGTCTTTGCCCGCGAATTGACATTTGACGCGACGATTGGAGCGGCCGATGGGCGAATTCTCGCGCGAATTGTTGGGTGGGCGCCAATTGTTAGGCAAGGCGCACAGGCGGTTCCGCCTTGTCGACTGCCTCGATTTGGCACCCCATCCCGCCATTCTGATGGAGTCGTCGGATTCGTCGCCGCGTTCCTTGGACAGCATGAACAGCTGGGTTCTGTCCACGATGGTTGCATGCCGTTTGGACATCTCGCTCTCGTCGAGAAGTGCAAGTGCCCGAGTGACGTCGCCTCGCGCGAAGATCCAAGCCACGTCGACGATAGCCGCGCGTTCGATAGACTGACGCCGTTCACAAGAACGATCTTGCGCTCAATGGTGAGAAAGCCGAAACGTTAGAAAAGGGGCTGCACCGTCCGACCCACATCGGAGAAAGAACGCGTGAGCTTCAATTCCCTTGCAGGAAACATAGAAGTGGTCGATGTAGCCGATCACCTGTAGGTCGGCGGATCCGACGATTCGACGATTCGACCATCTACCTCCCGTCTCTCCATGTCCGGACGCTCTCATGTGCCCAGGCATCAAGCTGAGCCGCCGTATAATCGCTTACGGCAAGCGCGTCGACAGCGGAGCAGAAGACAGCTTGCAGCGCTGGCTCATCTCCCTACCGGCAGCACTTTCGGCTCGGGTGACCGCGGCACGCCTGGCTCGCCGGACCTGGCTTGTCCAGAGTAGCCGAGTCAGAAGCACGGCCGTGCATGAGGCAGACTGCCGCGCCTATTGCGGCGAACGATCGCAGCTCAGCAGCACTTCGGACGCATGCTGATGTTCGAGTCAAAGAAAGGAAGGCGACCGACGTGCCGTGTACGGCACGTTTGCTGAGGCCAGGGTCAGCCACTTCTCAGACGCCGCGCCTTCGGATCCCTCGCTGTGCATCGTGCGCGTAATGAACCTCGCCGTTGTGGCCTTGATCTAGGCTGGCGCCAACGATTACCTAGCAAAGCGGGTGTCTGTCCGAGAGCTTCTCGCCGCCGCGTTCGGCAAGTGCGTTGGCGAGACAAAGGGCAAGAGCTTGGTCATCGCCGCACGCGCCCGCCGGGTGCGGCGCCTGCCCGCACATGCTGTGGGTAGTCCGCCACAGGCACTAGCGCTGTACTGATTGGAAAGGCGTGGTCTGGCACGAGGTATGCTCTGCCCAGACGTATGCACTTGAGCCTGACTGCAGAAGGGACCCAAAGCATTCTTAATTATAGGTATGTGCAACAACTGGTAACAATCGGTGTTCTACCGATGGAAGGCTGATCATGATGACAATCGCGATTTGGGCCGTTGTGGTACTGACGTCAGTAGCCAATCCGACGGCTGTGTACAAGGGGACGACCATCGCTAGCTCAAAGGCGGGCCAAAGCACCAAGGTCGCATACAATTGCCACGAGTTACGCGCGCTGACGCTGGACGGGGTCAGCCAGGCACTACGTTGCGAGCCGGAGCACGGCGTGGCCGAGGACGTCCCTGCCGCTACATCCCATCGTTGCCACGAGATACGCGCGCTAACGCTGAACGGCGTCAGTCAAGTGGTGCGTTGCGAGCCGGAACACGGCGTGGCCGATAGCGACCATGCCGCTATATCTCGTCGCTTTAGCGATGTCGGAAAGTGAGAGTCCGATCGGTTCTGTCCGAGCACCTCGGAATAGCGGGCGGACGGAACCGAGCTGTGTGCGCAGACCTTCCGTAGAAAAGCGCACCAGTAGCGGTGCTGAAATCATGGAGGAATCTGCGATGCGGGAGAGCTGGTTGACTGACCGTTACACTGTTCGCAGGTCATAACCCGGTTCGCTGCGAGGCGCTCCGCCCGCGTCTTGCTCCGGGCCGCGGCCAGTTGCGCCGGCAGGTCGACCCCAAGCGCACCTAGCGCGAGCGTCAGTCGCCGCGCATGCGGAGCCAGGAGCTTCGGGGTCGAGGATTCCATTAAGCATCGATCTAAATAGCGCGGGAAGTTACCGCTGGCCGGGCAAATGAGTGGCGTCGGTGCCATGCTTCCATGATGAAGCAACGCAAGCTTCTGCCCGTGGGCGCGCCGTCCATGTCGATCCGCCTTGCGCGGTTCGAGGACATCTCTGGGATTCTTCGGCTGATCGAGCGCGCTCTCGAGCACGGTTGCCGCGACGTCTACGATGAGCGCCAGCGGCGAACGGTCTACCTGGCCTATGCGTCGTCGCTATTCATCGAAACGCTGGCGCCATTCGAAACCCTGGTGGCGGAAATCGGCGGACGCCCGGTCGGTGCGGCGCAACTCGATCCAAGGAAGGGCTTGTTGCGCGCGCTTTTCGCGGACGCCGGGTTTCAGGGGCAAGGCGTGGGGCGTGCACTACTCGGTGCCATCGAATCACGTGCCCTTGCCGCCCGCTGCGAGCGTCTCTGCGGTGCGATGTCCTTGAACGCGGTCGAGTTCTACCGACGGGCCGGCTTCCGCGCACGAGGCCGCCCGGACGGCCTCCCTGGCGTCCCGACCTGGGTACCGGTACAGTGGATGGACAAAACTCTCGGTGCTGGTCGTTGAGTGTGTAGACGATCATGCAAAAGAGCGGAGAAACAATCGTCAGACTGCGATCGATGTTCTCGACATCAGACGGGAAATTCAGGCAGTTGAGACCTGTGGCCGCCGCATTTCACTCGATCGTCTTGGCGCCGTTCATGACTATCATCTCCAATCAGGGACTCGACAACGAGCTGATTGTGTCGGCGGCGAACGGCGTTGGAAAGGTCCGTCGTCGGGAACGACTCGGCGGTCTTCTCAGGTTCTACTACCGCGTGGCTGCGTGAAGTGGGCTCGGATTAGCATCGAGGGGCGCGATCGAGCTTCGGCACAAGACGGGGTGGTAGTCGTCGTCCCGGCTCAGTTTCCAAGATCGGCCATGAACGCCCGCACATCACCCTTGGGCTCGCCGACCGCGACTCGCTCGATCACGGCTCGGACCAACCGTCCGCGGTTTTCGGAGCTACTCCGCGAAGGCGCGCCTCGAGTCGCCCGAGCTGGTCGCCAACCTCCTGCAACTTCGTGTCGAGCAACCGCTGGCCGGCACCGCTGACGGCGCTGACCGATTCGACCAGGCGTTTGCCCTCGCTGGCTTGCAGCACTCGCCAGCCCCCGTTGTAGCCGCCCCAGCCGCGACTCCGCTAACGCGCCCCTCGCGATGAAACCGGCCCCGCGAAAATAAATGTCCGCCGGCCGTCAGGTCGAACGTTTACGGGGTGGAGGCAGCGCAGACAACAACCAAGCCGCTCCTCCAAGGAGGTTGAATCATGGACATCATCATTGGCATCGAAATCGAAAGTACGGCACAGAAACTGTTCGACGCGCTCACGACGGACCAGGGAATCGCGGGCTGGTGGACGAAGGCCAAGACGCAGGGGGCTGTCGGGGGCATCAATGAATTTGCCTTCGGTCAGGGGACGGTGACGTTCCAGGTGGAGAAGCTGGAGCGTAGCCGAGCAGTCGGCTGGTCGGCGCAGAATGTGCCGCCGGACTGGAAGGGGACGCGGGTGCTCTTCGAGCTGAGCGACGGGGCCAAGGCGGGGTCGGTTACGCTGCGATTCAGTCACACGGGCTTCAAAGCGGAGACGCCCGTGGTTGCGTTCACGAGCTACGCTTGGGCGCAGTTTCTGCGCAGCCTCAAGCTCTATCTCGAGATCGGCAAGGGCGAACCGTTCGGCTCGCCAGCGTCCATTGCGGCGGGCACCACGCCTCGTCAGTAGTGATTGCGGAATCTACAACGACTAACGGGAATCAAAGAGGGACATCATGCAGAAGAACAAACAGGAAACTCAGCAAAAGCCGGTGACGGCGACGGTTCGCGCGGCGGATACGGCTCGCGCTATTTGCGACGGCGAAATCGTGCTGGCGACGATCGACGTGCCGGCGACGCCCGAGCGGGTTGTGCGCGCGCTGATGACGGCGGAATGTGAGCGCTGGTGGGGGGCGCCGGGCGTGTACACGATCGAATCGTGGCAGGCGAGCCTGCGCCCGGGCGGCGCCTGGAGCCTGGTCATACGACTGCCGGACGGGACGGCTCTGCCATCGAGCGGCGAGTTCCTCGAGGTCACGCCGCAGAAGATCGTGCAGACGCGACGCTACGACTTCGACCATCCAACCCTCGGCCGGCGTGTGACAAAGGTCGTGACGCTCTTGTCGCCGACAGAACACGGGACGCACATCACCGTTCGTCACGATGGGTTCGGTTCCAACGAGGCAGCCATCGAGCATGCGGGCGGATGGGAGCGGATGCTCGACTGGCTCGGCGGCTACTTGCGCGCGGAGGCGCCCAAGACCACGGCCACGGCCACGGCAATTTTTGGCAACCATCTGTCGGTCATTGTTCCGCGCCAGGATCGGGACGAGCTGCAACGGTTCTACTGCGAGGTGCTGGGCGGCACGATCACGAAGTCTCAGGACGACAGAGACTTCATTCGACTTGGGGACGACTTCTACGTCGTGCTTTACGGGGACGTTCCGGACGCCAGTGAGTTTTTGCGAAGCGCAAGGGCGGTCTGGCTGGAGATCAAGTCCGACGACGTCGACGGGCTGGCGCGCAAGATCCTCGACTTCGGCGCGCGCAAGCTCGAGGTGCCCGATCCGCACCTCTACTTCCAGGCGCCCGGCGGGCAATGCTTGCGGCTGGTTGGCATCGATGAAGATCTCTCGTTTTACGAGGGGGCGGCCGAAGGTCCGGACGTCAAGGCCCATCTCAAGGCGCGCGGAGCGGAATCATGAGCGAGTTTGTCTTTCTTTACCGCCGCCCGGCCAAGGAGCGGACTGTGCAGCAGATGCAGGAGTCGATGCTGAAGTGGCAGGCGTGGTTCAAGAAGATGGAACAGCGTGGTCACCTCGCCAACTACGGCCAGCCGCTCGACACCAAGGGCGGGCGCGTGGTGAAGGACAAGCAGGGCGGCTACACCGACGGGCCGTACGCGGAGACCAAGGACATCGTCGTGGGTTACTCGGTCGTCCGGGCGAAGGACTACGACGAGGCGGTGGCGCTAACCGACGGGCATCCCATCTTCGATCAAGACGGCATGATTGAGATCCGCCCCGTCTTCAAGATGGAGCCGTGAAGCTCGATAGCGGCTTCTTTCGGCAGGAGGCGGCACGCCTGCTGGCGACGCTGACGCGCGCGTTCGGCATGGCGAACCTGGCCCTCGCGGAGGATGTCGTTCAGGAGACGCTGGCCGATGCGTTCGAAGCGTGGTACCAAGGCCTGCCGCCTCACTACGCTGCGCTGCTGACCACGGCAGCGAAGAACCGCGCCATTGATGTCTTCCGCCGGCAGCGCACGGCCAGGAAGTTCGCGCCGGAGCTGCAGTGGCACATCGAGAGCCAGTGGGCGCTCGAGCCCGCGGTCGAGGCGATGTTCCTGCCCGAGGCGCTGAAGGACGACGAGCTGCGGATGATGTTCACGTGCTGTCATCCGCGGCTCGGCGAAGACGTGCAGGTCGCGCTGGTGCTTCACCTGCTCTGCGCGTTCGGCGTGGAGGAGATCGC
>CAZTTW010000077.1:0-6991 GCA_964616265.1 uncultured Myxococcales bacterium
CGCCGAGGAGCGGCGGGGAGGGCTTTAGACCGTCTATGTGCAACACGCTCCTAGGCAAACCAAAGGAGCGACAGCAGCGCTACGGTTTTCCGTAGCGCTGCTGTCGTCTTTGGCGCCTGTGTAGCAGCAATCCGAGTGATCCGGTTGGGCATGGACCTTCACTTGCATACAGCCAGGCCTATTCCGAACCAACGGAGGAGGACACATGCAACTGCTTGGATTTCTGAAGAAGAACGGACTTCACCTGGTAGCTCTCTTGGCTGCCGCGAGCTGCAGTAGCTCGAACAACAACACGGATGCGAACGCTGACAGTCGAACTACTTACGATGTCGCGGCAGATCGCCCTACCGATGGCAACGTCAACCTTCCCGATGCGGGAACTGACGGGATTGTGGTCGCGGACGCGCCGTTTGGCGATGCCCCGTCCGATGCGAGTGACGCCGGTATCGCCCTTGATACGGCAAGGGCCGACGGCCCGGCCGATGCGCCAAGGGATGCCGCTTCGGCGGACGCCCCGCCGATCATCGACGGGGCGCAAATCGACGGAGCGCAACTTGACGGAGCACCCTTGGACGTTGGGGGCCTTGCCGTTGACGGTGGTATTACGACCACGTTCACGGCAACGCTCACCGGTGCGCAAGAAACGCCTCCCACGACGTCGACGGCAGTTGGAAGTGCGCTCTTCACGCTCAGCGCTGACCGGACCCAGCTCGCCTACCACGTGATTCACAACGTAACGGGCGGGACCGCCTCGCATATCCACTTGGCCGGGGGAGGCGAGCCTGGAGCAATCATCTACCCCTTGACTCCATTCAGTAGCGACATGAGTGGCGTCATCAATATCACGGCGGCAGATGCCGTGAACCTGGCGCAAGGGTTGTTCTACGTGAACGTGCACTCGACCACGTACCCGGCAGGCGAGATCCGCGGCCAGATCTTGCGACCGGGTGAGACGCTTTGGATCGCCAATCTGACCGGCTCGCAAGAGACGCCGGCCGTGACAACCACGGCGTCCGGCCACGCTTCCATTATCGTGGATTCCACCCAGACGAGTATCCGTTACCACGTCAGTACGACGGGAATTACACCAACCGGTGCACAAATCCAGGATGCCATTGCGACCCTGTCGGGTGTTGTCATCTACCAATTTTCTTCGGTCGCTGCCGTCATCGACGGTACCCAAACCATCACCGCAACCGACAACGGGGAGATCGCGGATCGCCACTGGTACGTCAATATCCTCACCGCCTCCAATGCGAACGGCGAGCTGCGCGGCCAAGTCTTACAGCCGGGCGAGGTGCTTTACACCGCCATGCTCCGCGGAGCGGACGAGACGCCGCCAGTCACCACGAGTGCGACAGGCAACGCGCAGTTCGTGCTGGATCCGGCGCGGACTTCTCTGCGATACGAAGCCATGTTCTCCGGCCTGTCGGCCATCGCCTCGCATATCCACCTGGGCGCCACGGGAATGGCGGGCCCGGTCATCTACCCGCTCACGCTTACGTCCCCGACCATGGCGAAGGGAACCCAGACAGTCACCGCGGACGACCTGCTCAATCTCGACGCTGGCCTCTTCTATATCAACGCGCACACCACCGCGAATCCGAATGGAGAAATTCGCGGGCAGATCGGCAAGCCCTAGCAGCCTGTACGCCGGCCTGGACGCACAGAAAGGTATCTACTGTCAGAGTCGACAAAGCGCAGTAGCCGCTTGGCCCACGATCCGGCGTACTCGACGCCAATACGAGCGCAAGACTTGATGTGCCTCGGAACGTCGCCTGCGCTCAAATAGAGTGGCTTCGTACACAGATCGAGCCCGTTGTGGGCGCGCGAAATACCGAATGCCTGGCACAGCTTTCCGGGACCATTCGTAAGCAGCATGGCCTTGGCCGACTTGGAGGTGGTCCCGCGCAGGACGCGCATCACCTCTTCGCCGAGGATCGGCTCTACGGCGCGCAAAAGCACCGCGCAGGGCAGCCCCTCGGCGTCGGTGACGAGATTCAGGTGAAAATGCATGCCGTAGATAAAGAAGACGTAGGCGAACCCGGGTGGTCCCCACATCACCTCGTTCCGAGCGGTGCGACGTCCGCCAAAGCTATGGGCCGCCCGGTCGCGGATGCCAAGGTAGGCTTCAACCTCGACAATACGTCCTGCCAAGCTCACGCCCTCGCGTTCGAAAACGAGGATCTTTCCCAAGGCGTCCTTGGCCACGACGTCAGCGGGACGCGCATAAAAGGAGCGCGGCAAGGGCGCGAAGGACGCTGCAATCGCCATGGCAAGCCACCATGGCATGATCGGCAGTGTCGGCAAGTTTTTGAGCGGCCAGGCCCTAGCTCGGCGTAACCATTCCCGCTCTTCACGTCTCCAAGAGCCTGGAACCCGTATGCGAGACCTAGGCTCGCGAATCCGTATTTGCCAAGGAGGAATTCGTGACGATAACCGACGACAAGACGCCAAGCGCCGCCGAGCTCGACCAATTAGCGATCAACACCATGCGCTTTCTGTCCGTAGATGCCGTGCAAAAGGCGGACAGTGGTCACCCAGGACTGCCGCTCGGGGCCGCGCCCATGGCGTACGTGCTGTGGAATCGCTTTCTACGTCACAATCCCAGCAATCCGCAGTGGTTCAATCGTGACCGCTTCGTGCTTTCGGCCGGGCACGGCTCGATGCTGCTTTACAGTTTGCTTCACTTGACGGGCTATGCCCTCTCGCTCGACGAGATCAAGCGCTTCCGCCAGTGGGGCAGCTTGACGCCAGGGCACCCAGAGCGTGGCTTGACCCCGGGAGTAGAAGTAACGACCGGCCCCCTTGGACAGGGTTTCGCCAACGGCATCGGAATAGCCGTCGCCGAAGCCCACCTGGCAGCGCGCTTCAACCGTCCGAACTTTCCCCTCGTCGACCACTTCACCTACGCCCTGGTCAGCGACGGCGACCTGATGGAGGGCGTCGCATCGGAGGCGGCATCGCTAGCTGGACAATTGGGGCTCGGCAAACTGGTCTACCTCTACGACAACAACCACGTCACCTTGGCGGCATCGACGGGCCTGACGTTCACGGAGGACTGTGCTGCTCGCTTCGCTGCGTACGGCTGGCACGTTCAGAAAGTTGCCGACGGCAACGACCTGCCGGCCATCGAGCGAGCTATCAAGCTCGCACAAAGCGAGACCGCACGTCCTTCCCTCATCGTTGTCGATACGCACATCGGCTTCGGTTCGCCTCACAAACAGGACAGTTTCGAGGCGCATGGCTCACCGCTAGGCGAAGAGGAAGTTCGGCTGACCAAGCAGAACCTCGGTTGGCCGACCGACCCCCCCTTTTACATTCCCGCAAGTGTTGCCGAACATTTTCGGCAAGCGATTCCGAAGGGCTCTGGCCTCGACGCCGAGTGGAACAATCTCTTCCTTGAATACGCCTTGGCCTTTCCCGAGCTTGCCACGGAGCTGAGACAGCGAATCAGCGGCGAGTTGCCGCTCGACTGGAACAAGGATCTACCCAGCTTCCCGCCCGACGCGAAAGGAATGGCCACGCGCGTGGCCGGGGGCAAAGCACTCGCTGCCATCGCGTCTCGAGTGCCTGCCCTGATGGGCGGCTCGGCGGATCTGGATCCGTCGACGCACACCCAGCTCAAAAACGCCGGCGACTTCGCTCGTCCGAGCGAGGACAAACACGTTTTGGAAGGCGAGTCCGGAGGCGGACGCAATTATGCCGGCAGGAACCTTCATTTCGGAGTTCGCGAGCATGCCATGGGCGCCATCGCCAACGGCCTCGCCGCCCACGGCGGAGTCTTGCCGTACACGGCGACCTTTCTGACGTTTTCGGATTACATGCGTCCGCCCATTCGCCTGGCGGCCTTGGCTGGACTGCACGTCGTGTTCGTGTTCACGCACGACAGTGTGGCCATGGGCGAAGACGGGCCCACCCACCAGCCCATCGAGCACCTGGCCAGCTTGCGCGCGATTCCACAACTGACAGTCATTCGCCCAGCCGACGCCAACGAAACTGCCGTCGCGTGGTGCGTGGCCGTGGAGAGTCGCGACCGTCCCGTGGCGCTCGTTCTCAGTCGACAGAATGTTCCGATTCTCGACCGCTCTCAGTACGCGAGCCCAGAAGGGCTGCGACGTGGCGCTTACGTCCTCTACGATCCGACGCCCGTGGTGCCACAGCTCATTCTTCTTGCCAGCGGTTCTGAAGTTCAAGTCGTGGTCGACGCAGAAAAGCTCCTGCGACAAAAGGGCATCTTCGCACGGGTGGTCTCGATGCCGAGCTGGGAGTTGTTCGAAGCGCAATCCGAGGATTACCGCGCCAGCGTTCTGCCGCCTTCCATTCGCGCCCGGCTCGCAGTCGAAGCCGGCGTGCCGCAGGGTTGGCGGCGCTACGTCGGGGACGTCGGCGCCGTCCTTGGCATCGAAAAATTCGGAGCTTCCGCGCCTGGACCGGTCGTGCTCAAGGAATACGGGTTCACGCCAGAACACGTCTGCAATCTTGCAGTCGCGGTTTGCGCACGTGAGACGAACGAGAGGCGCTGAAAGCTTTCAATCGCCGTGGTCGACGATCTTCTGAGCAATTTCCTCATGCTTCTTCAGCATCTAACCCATGCAGTAGGGAAAAAGCCACCATTGTTTCGTCAGTACGCCCGGCCGCTGCCGCCGAAAATCGTGCGCAGAACGATCTTTAGGTCCCAGAGTAGGCTCCAATTGTCGATGTACTCCAGGTCGTGCTGAATGCGCTTTTCCATTCGGTCCAGCGTGGCCGTTTCTCCTCGCCAACCGTTGACCTGAGCCCATCCGGTGATGCCCGGCTTGACTTTGTGGCGCAACATATAGCGCGGTATCAAGCCTCGGTACTGTTCGTTGTGCGCGACTGCATGGGGCCGCGGTCCTACCACGGACATATCGCCGGTCAGCACTTGGAAGAACTGCGGCAGCTCGTCGAGCGACGTTCGCCGCAAGAATCGTCCAAGAGGTGTAACCCGCGAGTCGTTCCTTTGCGCTTGCTTGATGGTCGTGCCGTCCTCGCAAACGTACATGGTTCGGAACTTCAAGACGCGAATCTCCTTGCCGTTCAACCCATAGCGCCGCTGCCTAAAGAAGACGGGCCCGGGCGATGTCAGCTTGACCAGAAGAGCAATGACGAGAACCGGTATTGCGATAAGCATCGAGGCAATCGCACCGCCCACGACGTCCTCGACGCGCTTGAGCGCATGCCGCATGCCTTGGAACGGAGTATCGTGAATGCTGATCAGGGGCGATCTTCCAATGGCCGTCCAACGAGCACTAAGCAGTTCGTAAGAAGGCAGATCGGCGACCAGGTGAACGGTAGCTGTGCTGTTGCTCAGCGCCTCGACGAGTTTCTTGACACGTTCTTCAGCGTGCAAGGGCAGCGCGATGTAGACGACATCGATTGCGCCATCCCGACAGGCTTGCACCAAATCGCGGAGGCTGCCGACGTGCTGGCAAGGGTTCGCTTCGAATGCGTGCTGGCGTTCCGGCCCTCGGTCGTCGTAGATACCGGCGATCTTCAGGCCGAGCCAAGGCCGCGAGCGAATTTCGCCGCACAATCGTTCCGCGTTAGGGGTCGCTCCCGCAAACGCGACAACCCGCTGGTTGCCTTCACGCGACCCGATCCATCGCAACGCGGACCTTTCTCCGACGCGCCATGCGCACTGGGCTCCGGCTGCGCCCAGCAGCCATCCTAAGCTGGTCACCCGCGAAAACGTCTCCGAGGTCTTCGTCAGAAAGAGAATGACGGCACAAACCGCTGCGGTTCCCATCCAGGTCAGCAGCAACGGCTTGCTTTCTGTTAGCAGATCCTCCGCACGTCTCGGCCGGTATACACCCACGGCTTCCGCCACAATCGTAAAAGCGACGATGACGAAGAGCGTGGCGCTGCTGACAGGCCGCAGCCACGGCTGGCCATACGCTGCAATCGCCAACCGGTGGACCAAGACAATGAGAATTAGATCGACGATCCGTTGAAACGGACCAAGTGCGTCTTCATAGACCCTTAGTCTTCGAATATTCATAATGGTTACTCCTATCTTTCTCTTTCAGATTCTTTACCGAGGCAGGCCTCCGGCAGAACGCCGAGACGTGTGTGCTCCGATGGAAAGGTTTAGGGAGCGTCCCTAGGCCTGCGGTCTCCGTTGCAAATTCATAGCGGCGACATTGCCGGCACAGCGCATACAAAGTGATACTCCCGGCATGACGAAGCGATTGAAGATGCTCGGTTCCTCGCCGCAGCTCGTACATTCTTGACCCAGGCCGATCTCGTCATCGTCCTCATCAAGCCGTTGCACCTCATCCAGCTCGGCCTTGGAGACAATGCCGACCAGCAATGCATCGACAGTGACGGCAAGACACGAAAGCTTCTTTTCGACCATGAGGCCAGCCGCCTCGGTGATAGAGGTCTCCGGTCCAACGCACTGAACGGGCGGCATTACGCACTCGCTCACAGGGGAGGTACGGTCCGTCCAGCACAAGTCGTCCTTCGAGAGAATGCCCGCCAGCATTCCGTGGTCGACCACCAAGACGTGATCAATGGCCTCGCCCGTCAAAACGCTTAGCGCCGAGCCTACCGATGTCTCGGGTGTCAGCGAGTAGACGTCGGTCTGCATGACGTCGACTACGGAGTAGGATCTCTTCTTTTCTACTATACTCAGCATGTCTTCTCCCAGGTACGCACTGCCACCGCAGCGAATGTCTTTTGGAAGCCTCAGTACATCCCACAGACATATCAAGGCGCATGCCAAGTCTTTCTATCTCCGTCCCTAGGTCTTGCTCCTACCTCCTAAGGGCTCATTGCTGCTTCAAGATCCTATCTGTTGTAACGCCAGGGCCTCGGCGGTTACATCGACGTAATAGCAACGTTATGCACCACATTGGCCGCGTCCCGCGAGGCCGACCCTCGCGATTACCGTCCGGCCATAACGGGCGTCTGGACTAGACTTCAATCCATGAATGCCACGGGTGGTATGGATGAAGCCGCGACTGCG
>CAZTTW010000077.1:7091-11196 GCA_964616265.1 uncultured Myxococcales bacterium
GCTGGGCGACAGCACGGTCGACGAGGAATGGCAGCCCATCGAGTTCGACCCACATCCGTCGGACTTCTTGCCGGAATAGTCGACGCTGGATCAAATCACGGTTCCGTCGGGAATGACGGCGTTCTTTGGGATGATGACGATGCCGTCACGAATGTAATAAAGGGGATGGTCTACCTTGTCGGGCTTGCCTTTGGGGCTGATCACGACGTTGTTTCCAATGCGCGCATTCTTGTCGATGATCGCGTCTTCAATGTGGACGTCTTTGCCAATACCTAGCCGTGGGAGAGAAGTCGAAGAGGTCGACTGAATCGTGGATAGCGACTCGTAATCATCGCATCCCATCATGACGGTGCGGACAATCTCACTACCACTGCCGATGATGCTGCGAATGCCAATCACCGAGCGCTGGATGTGAGCGCCATTGATGATGCAGCCGTCGCACAACATCGCATGGTCAATCGTTCCACCGTTGATTTTCGAGCCCGGAAGCCAACGAGGTCGGCTGAAGATCGGCGCGCTCATATCGAAGAAGCTGAACCGCGGCAATTCCGCCGTCAGGTCGAGGTGAGCTTCGAAAAAGGCGCGAATGGTTCCAATATCCTCCCAGTACCCCTGGAAGATATAGGAATGAACTTTGCGCGTTCCAATAGCGTTTGGAATGATGTGTTTACCGAAGTCCGTGCAGTCATTCTTGAGCACCTCGATAAGCACGTCGCGATTGAACACGTAGATCCCCATCGAGGCGAGCAACAACTCGCGACCGTTGGCAATCTTCATGTTCTCATACCAGCTGTGCGGAAGGACCAGACTGTCAAGAACCTTCTCGTCCGTCGGTTTTTCGGCGAATCGAAGGATGCGCTTTTGGTCGTCGATCTGCATGATACCCAAAGCCTTGGCGTCGGCTCGGGGCACCGGCAAAGTCGCCAACGTGATCTCCGCACCCGACTCCACGTGCTGCTCCAGGATGTCGCGAAAATCCATGCGGTAAAGCTGGTCGCCGCTCAGGATGATGATGTACTCGGGATCGTGGGGGAGGAAGTGAACCATGTTCTTGCGGACGGCGTCCGCGGTACCCACCCACCACGAGGTATCCGAATAGGTTTGTTGCGCGGCCAGAATCTCGACGAACCCTCCCGTGAACGGATCGAAGGCGTACGACTGGGATATATGGCGATGCATCGAGGCAGATTGAAACTGGGTCAGTACGTAAATCCGCCGCAGCTCCGAATTGATACAATTCGAGATGGGAATGTCCACCAAACGGTACTTGCCTGCTAGCGGGACAGCCGGCTTGGCTCGGTCTTTCGTCAGAGGGAATAGTCGGGCTCCGGCACCTCCTCCCAGAATCACACTCAGCACCTGCTTGCTATTCACCGCCATAGCTGGGTGGCTCATGTATGCAATAATCAGCCCAGCGACCGGATTGTGCTCTCCTTGCTCGTCGCCGGAAATCGCAGCGTTGCCACCACCGGCAGGTGGTCTGACGCATGAGAGGACTCCGGCGTTCGAAATGAACCAATCGTGCGCATGGCCCACGGCCGATCGATCCAGATGCGGTCGAGGGCAAAGACTGGCAGGAAGGTCGGAAAGCTACGCACCGACGGGCTATTCCCGAAACGACGGTGAAGCCAACGCAACGGCCGCCCCCACAACAGCCATTCGTTGATGTCCCCAAGGAGAACTGTGGTGACGCCCGGCTCTCGTCCCAGCAGGGCGAGCAGTCGATCCACTTGAAGTCGCCGCTCGCCAGCGCGCAACCCAAGATGCGTGACGACGACTCGTAGCCTGTGGCCTTGCCAACAAAAACGTGTCTCGAGCGCGCCTCTCGGCTCGCGCCCCGCAATCGACAAGTCGTGAATATGGACCGAATCGGCTGGAGTCGACGACAGCAGAGCATTGCCGTATTGCTTCGTCGAGCGATGCCCATGCGTAGGAATGGCGGACCAATGGTAACCGTTGCCGTGGGCGAGCTCAGCCACCTCGTTGCCAGCCGAGGGTCCGCACGCTACTTCTTGGAGACCGATAAGTGGGACACCCAACTGGCGCAACTGGCGAACTACGACCCCGACGCGCGTGACGTTACGGACACCATCCGACCCCTTGGCGTCGTGAATGTTCCATGTCGCTACCCGAAGGTCGTCGCTGACCATGGCGGTGCGCATCGGTCTCTCCCAATTCAGGAAACGCCCGACGTCGGCGACGGCGGGCGAAAGCGGCGCTTCGCGTAGATCGTCAATGCCGCCACCGTCGCTACCGCGACGACTGCAACGATGATGTTTGTCAGCGTCGGCTGTCGCAGGAGTGCGAGAAGCCGCCCCACCACCACGCCGAGCCCCAGGAGCCCTGGCAGCATTCCAACGATGTTGCCGAGGACAAACGTGCGTCTGGGAATGCGAAACGCGCCCGCCGCCATATTTAGCGCCCCAAAATTGCCGATCGGAATAAGGCGCATGAACACCACCGCCCAGAACGCCTGTCGTTTCAGGAATCGGCGAACGCTGGTCTCGATCTGATCGGGCAACCACGCGACGATACGCGGCCCTGCCCAATTGCCGAGTGAATGAGAAAGCATGGCACTGGCCAAGCTGCCGAGCCATGCGATTCCAACACCCGGCCAAAGACCGAAGACCGCCAAAGTCGCCGTGGCCAGGAACGTAACCGGAACGAAGAGCGTCGCCGCGATCGCGAAACATCCGACAGCCATCCAGGCGCCGGCCGGATCCGCTGCGAGCGCCGAAGCAGCTTGCGCGATGGCCGCCGAAAGCCCGGTCGTAAAGCCGTGCCACCGGCGCAGGACCAGCCAAAGGCAAAGAAAGGCAGTCACCCAAGCCAGCGGCCGCAACCAGCGACGGGACAGGCGATGACGTAGCGTCTTTGGTACAGCTCGGTCGAGAATCATCGCCATGCTCCAGGGGCCCGGCGGATCTACCATTGCGCCGTCGAAGATCGCAAAGTCGAAGGGCGCATCTTCACGCATCGGTGTCGGTATCAAACGACGCTGGGCCGAAGGAGACTGCTCGTCGATGATTCGACAAAGGGATCCGTGCTCGGCTAGGCCAAGAGCTATCTCGCGGACCCTAAGGCCGAGGTGCTCCGCGAGCAAGCGGTTGCGCACCGATGCGATGAATTCGGCGCTCTTCGAGTCGCACTTCTCGACGACGAGATCGCACTCCGAGTCGAGGCGCATCGAACGACGGCTAAGGTTCGCCGAGCCGACCTTCGCCAGCAGGTCATCTGCCACCAGCACTTTGGCATGCACCTCGACGCCAGTTGAAATTTCGTCTTTTCGCACCTGCGGGGTCACCAGTCGCAAGCGGCCGTGGCGGTCGTGCTGCCGCAACGAGGTCAGCACACGAGCCCGCAGGATACCCATCGAGCTCTGCTCCATCCAACCCGACTCTGCTTCGGGCAAAAGCAGCACGATCTCGGGCCCGGTCTCGCTGAGCAACCGCTGTGCCAGCGCGTGCTGGACTGACTCCGACGTCAGATATTGGTTCTCCACATAAATCCAGCGTTCGGCTGCCGCGATCGTTTTCAAAGTCAGCATCTCGATTTCCCTGACCACCTTCCCGTCGTCTTCAACAAACGTTCGCGCAAAGGCAACCCCCACGTCGATGGCGTCCACAGTCAACTCCGGCGGCCACACATTCAATTCGCCTTCGTGCAATGGCCGGAGGGCACGACACGGACCCGGACATTTCCGCTGCCAGCGCGTGCGCGCCAGCTCGCCGAGACAATTGGCAGCGGGTCCCGCTACGACTGCTTGCACATCGTGAAAAGGACCATACAAAGCTTGGCGACTATCGACCCTGCGAGCGTCGCTCGGCAGATGAAGCGGGGTGTCCCACCGATGCATCGTCAGATCGATTCCTCCGATGAACGCGACCTCGTCATCGACGACGACGACCTTCTGGTGATGGGAAGCCCCGATGGCGTGGCGGTCGTCGAGAGCGTAGTGAAGGTGCGGATGAGCGCTGCCCATTTGTCGCAGAGGATCAGCTTCTCTCTCCCACGAATAGATGAAGGAATAGTCCCAGATGAGAATGAACACATGGAGCTCGGGAGTTCGGTCGAGACACGCGAGCAGAAAAGGCAACAGAGGTGT
>CAZTTW010000078.1:0-11189 GCA_964616265.1 uncultured Myxococcales bacterium
TGTTATCTTTCCCATTGGCCATGAAAATAAACTGGGTATATAGTAGAAACGAAAAAAATATTTTAATTTTATTTTGCATCGATGTTAATAATATTAACTCTACTGTCTATCAAATTACAAACGTATCAAAGATAATAAAATTTTTCTGGCCATATTTCTTTGTAATAATTTAACCTATTAATTTTCGACTTATATACAATGAGTGGTTGATTCGTTATTTTTACGTATATTTTGACATGAAAATTTTTAACTCGCAACAGGTAAAGGAAATTGACCGGTTCACTATTGAAAACGAACCCATTTCTTCAATCGACCTTATGTATAGGGCTGCAAAGCAATGTGCTATTTGGCTGATGAAGCGATTCGATCGTTCACAAACTTTTAAGATTTTTTGCGGATGTGGTAACAATGGTGGCGACGGTTTCGTCATTGCTCGCCACCTGTTCGCACGGGGCGCGAAAGTTTGCGTTCTGCTCGCCTTGCCGAAAGAGAAGATCACGGGTGACGCTGCCGTGAACGCGAGTGTGGTACGCAAACTCGGCGTGGTCGTCAACGATCTGTCGTCCGAGGAGAACGAGGCGTCCTGGCGCCACGAACTTTGCGGTGCCGACGTGATTGTGGACGCACTATTCGGTACTGGGCTGCGTTCTGACGTTACGGGCGTCCCGGCACTTGCGATTGCGGCCATGAACGCGACCTCTGCTCTGAGGGTGGCGGTAGACATTCCGTCCGGCCTCGACGCCGACACGGCCGACGTGCGTGGTTGCGCGGTAAACGCCGACATCACAGTTACCATGGGCTGCCGCAAGTTGGGGCTGGTCCTCGATGCCCTCGCGCCCGTCGGCAAGGTTGAAGTTGTCGATTTGGGCGTTCGCCCGGAAGCCGTTTTGAGCGCCGCGGAAGAGCAGGGGCCGCTCGCCTACTGGCTCGATTCCGCGACCGTTGCGCCAACCATGCCGACCCGGTCGCCGACGCGACACAAGGGGACGGCTGGTCACTTGCTGGCGATCGCTGGCTCGCCGGGAAAGACGGGCGCTGCCTTGCTGGTGGCACGTGCTGGTTTGCGAGCGGGAGCGGGGCTCGTCACCATTGCAACGACGGTGGCTGCCCAGACCGTCCTCGACACCAAAGTCGTGTCCGAGATGACTTCCAGCTACGGCGAGACGCCCGACGACAGCAGCTTCGCCGTTCTGCTCGAACAAGCGAAGCGGATGAAGGCGGTCATCGTGGGACCTGGTATTCCGACCACCGCGGCGATGGGAGCGCTGGTGCGCCGCCTGGTGGTAGAGCTTCCCGTTCCGCTGGTCGTTGACGCCGATGCCCTGAATCTTCTCGGCACCGACGCGCCCCAGGTCGTCTCGCAGGCGAAAGCGGCGCGCGTGCTGACGCCTCATCCAGGCGAGATGGCGCGCCTGTGCGGCTGTTCAATCGCCGAGGTTGCGAAGGACCGTCTCGGTCTTGCGCGAAAGCTGGCGGCGCAGACGTCCGCCGTCATCGTTCTCAAAGGCGCACGAACCCTCGTCGCGGAGCCCGACGGCACCGCATTCGTCAATCCGGCGGCCGATGCCGCGCTTGGCACGGCAGGCAGTGGCGACGTGCTTACCGGGATGATCGGCGCACTGCTAGCCCAGGGTCTCCAGCCTACCCAGGCGGCTTGCGCCGGCGTTTTTGTGCACGGCATGGCGGCCACGGCGGCCGCGTCCACGCTGGGGTCGGCAAACATCATCGCTGCCGATTTACCCGACGCTGTCGCTCGTGCATGCGAAGCGCTTCGGGCAGTGTAGACTGCAGCCATGACGAAGGAAACGCTCGTGCAGGCCCTCCAGGCCGAAGGATTGAAAGTTTCAAACGACGGTGTGTCCATCCCCGAAGCGCGGGATGCCTCCTTCATGGTGGCTGGCCCTGGCGAGAACGTCCAGGTCGGCAAGGTAACGAAGGTCGAGTTGCGCGAAAACGTCATCTGTTTCGAGACGGCCAAATCCGAGCGCTACTGGTTTACCTACGACCTCGTGCTCGGCCTCCGCATCTGCACCGCCGAAGCCGCGAAAGAGCGCAAAGAGCGCGCCGGCTTCAGCCGCTGATGGAGATGCCCTCGCCTCGCGCGAGCAGGCAGCTACCTAAACGACATCGACCAGGTGGCGATGGTGTTCTTGCCTTTGTAGGCGGGGAATCCGAAAGTCTGCATCTGGTTGAGCACGCAGACCGGCATCGCGCCTCGGCGCTGACCATTGACTTGGACGGCCCTTACTCTGCCAGTCGGCTGAATCACGAAATCCAGCTCGACGGTTCGTAGCCCGCCTTGCATGGCACAGGGGACTATCTTGCGGTAGTTGGACCGCATGACCCGGTCGATGATGCCTTCGTCGAGGACGGCGTCGCCGCCCCCTTGCGAAGCGTCGCCGAAGTCCATGTTGTTGGTGAAGTCCTCGGCGCGGCCAGCGACGCCGCCGCCCGTTCGCTTGCTACCGCTCGCATGCCTGGGTTGCGCGAACTCGACCTTCACACCGTTCAGGAATTTGTCGACATCCGCTTCGCTCACGCGCGACGCTAGAACGTCGCTCTCTGCCGCTTTTCGGTTCTTGAGATAGAAGGCCATGCCGCCGGCCACGCCCAGTACGGCAAGGCCGATGATCACGATCATCCACAGACCCTTGCGGCGCTCGGTGTGCTCGTGCGCTTGCTCGGCCTGGTGGCGGCGCTGCGCCTCCAGCTTGCGTTCCGCCACCCGGGCAAATTCCGCAAGCTGAGGATGGTCTTTGATCTTTTGTCGATCGCCCGAGTCCGCGTCGACGATGAAGTGGTCGCCGCTGAAGACGCCTTTCTCCATCTGGGACATGACCTGCGCGAGAGAGAACGGACCAAAATCGAGATTGTCCTTTTGGACCAGCCAGCGTTCGTACTCTTCCGAGATCCGCACGGCGTCCGATACGCTGAACGCCTTGCCAAGTGCGAGCCGTGGGGCAGCGGGCGCTGGCGCATCCACTTTCGGTGCTGTCTGGTTGGACAGCACGGCCCCAATTTCGGCGATGAGCTGCGAGGGCCGCGCGTAGCGGGTCTCGGGCAGCGAGGCCAGGCCGCGGTCGATGATCTTGTCGATGGCCTTGGGTAGCTCGGCGTTGACCTGGCTGGCAGGCCACGGCGGGGTGCTTGGGGCGTGGCCGGTGACCAGCTCGTAGAGAACCGCCGTGAGTGAGAAAACGTCCGAGGCAGGAGAGGGCGCCGCCCCCGCTACCACTTCCGGAGCAAGGTACGGGTTAGCAGAAGCACCTTCCGGAATATCGTTGTGGGCCAA
Source organism: uncultured Myxococcales bacterium (assembly GCA_964616265.1). Classification (GTDB taxonomy): domain Bacteria; phylum Myxococcota_A; class Polyangia; order Fen-1088; family Fen-1088; genus Fen-1118. Next base: position 3,293 of record CAZTTW010000078.1, read on the forward strand.
GGCAGGAAGCGCGCGGGTGAGTCCGAGGTTCGCCACTTTCACGCGACCCGAGCTGCCGAGCTGAATGGTGAGCGGACAGACGCCGCCATGAGAGACCTGCGGGTAAGCAACCTCGAGGCCGTTTGCGGCGTGGCCGAGGAGCACGTGTGCGTGCGGGAGGCCGACAACCTGCTTTTGTGCGCGTCGCGAGCTGATGATCTGGCGCAGCGACGCACCTTCCGGCGCCTCGGTGGCGACATAGACACGGGTGCCGTCGTAGCCCCATGCGATGAGTGTCACCAAATTCTTGTGGGAGACGGCCGCGGCGTGGGCGAGGTCGCCTTCCAGCGCTGGCCGCAGAGCCGGCGGGCAGGCGAACAAACGAAGCTGAGCCACGCGGTTATCTCGCGTGTCCATCGCTTCGTAAACCTCCGTTCCGGCCTCCGCGCGCAGGAAGGCTTGGATCTGGAACCGGCCACCAACCACGGTCGCGAGCGGAAGAGGCTCGGCGGACCGTCGTACATCGAGTGAGACTGGATCGTTCATCAGAAGCCGACAGCATTATAGGCCGGGCTGCAACGAACTTCGCCAGTAAAAACCTACGCGTGTTTGAAGCGGCGGACCAATTCGCGCAGCCTGCGTGAACCACCGCCCTCGCGAAACATGAACCGGACACCCGTCAGGCCGGGGCCTGCGTGGTAAAGGACGCGACCCGAAATCGCCATCGGCGCGATCCCTCCCGGAGGAACGATGTCGACGACGATATCGGTACCGATGGTCGGTTGGACGGAAGAGAACACCAGGCAGCCGCTGACACTGATTTCGCGCAACTCCGCCTGCAGGGTTTCGGTTTCGTTACCGACACGCAGATGTACCGCCATGCCCACCGGTATGCGAGCATGTCGGCGACGCCGTGGGGCTGGCCTTTCTCCCGTCAGCGTCTGCAAGACGAAATCGCGCTTCGACGCTTCCTCGGAAGAAAATCGAACCATCGCTCCGGCCCGAACGCGCAGGCGGGGCAAAGCGGGCCGCCACGACATCACAATGCCGCGAAGAAGGACTTTGTTGGGCAGGCCTTTGCACGCAAGCTCGACGACCACCGCCGAGTCCGCCGCAATTTCTGTTGTGGTTGGACAGAAGAGGACTCCGTCGGGATGTTCCGTACTGTAGAGACCTTGGAATTCTTCTGCGGTCTTGCACCGGACTCGTAGAATGTTCAAAGTCACCCTCGATCCCAACGTAACGGCACTGTGGCTTACCTACCTTCAGTGTACTAGCTTCGTCTGAGCGAACTCACATGTCAATTCGTGTGTACATCAACGGTAAAATTGTGGGACCGGAAGAGGCGACGGTCTCCGTCCTCGACCGTGGCTTCCTTTTTGGCGACAGCGTCTACGAGACCCTCGCGTGCTTCCGGGGACGTCCGGTCTTTCTCGGCGAGCATCTCGATCGCTTGGAGCGGTCGGCCCGGCACATCTATTTGGAGCTGCCGGCACGAGGGCTTATCGAGGCTGCAATCCAGCAAACCGCAGCGGCTACTGGCGAGCCGGCGGTCCGCGTTCGAGTGATAGTTACTCGTGGTGCTGGTGCTATTGACCTGGATCCGCGGACGGCAACGAACCCCAGTCTTATTGTGATCGCCCAGCTGCTCGGTGCGCCGACGGCCGAGATGTTAGAGAACGGCGTGGCAGTGGCCTTGGCCAAGGCGTCGCGGGTGAGCGCGACGGGAGTGAGTCCGAAGGTGAAATCCGGCAATTACCTCGGCAGCGTGCTCGCCATCGCGGAAGCTCGGCAGAATTTTCCGGCAGCGAACGAGGCGCTGATGTGCGGAGCGAGCGGCAGCTTGGCCGAAGGGGCGACCAGCAACGTTTTCCTGGTCGAAAGTGGCAGCCTTTCCACCCCCGCCATCGACGTCGGCATTTTGGACGGCGTGACTCGCACCAAGGTGCTCGCGCTCGCTCGCTCGCAGGGCCTGCCGACTCGGGAGGAGTCCTTTGTCGCGCCCGAGCGTTTGTTTTCGGCGGACGAGGTCTTTCTTACAAGTGCGGTTCGTGGGATCTTGCCGGTGACGTCGGTCGACGGTCAGCCGATAGGCGAGGGTAAGCCCGGCCCCATCACGCGGCGCCTGTGGAATTTCTATCAGCAGCTCATGAGCGAGGCCGGATGAACCTAATATCGTACGGGCACAAGTTCTTCATTTTTGGCGGCGCTATTCTCATCGCGACGGCCGCCCTGCAAGTGCTGATACGGCCGAAGAATAAGGACCGCAAGACTCCGCTTCTCGACGCGGGGAATCTTCGCGTCCTTCTCTTTGCTTCGGTAGGCCTGCTGGCGATTCTGGTGGGCGCTGGCGTGATCCCGATGCTGCCCGGCAGGTAGTGGACTCGTCGCACAGCCATTGAATAGGCAGAACAGTTCCGCTAGAACCACAGGATCTCGCACTGCTGGCGGCTGCGCCAGGCAGGCGCGCGAAGCCTGAAAACAGGATTTCCATCGATGATCGAACGATATACGCGCCCGGTTTTGACCACCCTTTGGTCCGACGCTCGCCGCTACGAAACGTGGCTGAAGGTCGAGCTCTCGGCTTGCGAGGCCATGGAAGCTGCGGGCGCCGTGCCCGTGGGAACCGCCGCCGAGGTGCGCGGCAAGGCCAGCGGCAAGCTCGACCCCAAACGCATTCTCGAGCACGAGGAACGGACTCGGCACGATGTCATCGCCTTCCTCACCCACGTGGAAGAGCTAGCCGGCGGTTCCGCGCGCTGGTTGCACCTCGGCATGACCTCGTCGGATGTTCTGGACGCTGGGTTCGCTATTCTTTTGCGCGAGGCCGCCGATGAAATCCTGGCCGGCATCGATCAGCTTCGGGCTGCTCTCGCCCGCAAAGCCGACGAGCATCGCCAGACCGCGATGATCGGCCGCTCGCACGGCATTCACGCCGAGCCCATCGTCACCGGCTTGGTCTTCGCCGGCTTCTTCGCCGAGGTCGGCCGCGCCAAGCGCGCCTTTGTGGCGGCGCGGGACGAGGTTTCGGTGGGGAAGATCGCCGGTGCAGTCGGCACGTACGCGAATCTCAGCCCCGAAATCGAAAGCCGTGCTCTGGCGACGCTGGGACTGCGGCCCGAGACGGTTCCAACCCAGATCGTAGCGCGTGACCGGCATGCCGGCTATTTCCAGGCCTTGGCGCGGCTCGGAACCGCCGTCGAGCGCATGGCTTTGACGGTGCGCCATTGGCAGCGCACGGAAGTGGGCGAGGCGAGCGAAGCCTTCGGCAAGGGCCAGAAGGGCTCCTCGGCGATGCCGCACAAAAAGAATCCGATTTTGTCGGAAAATCTGTGCGGCCTTTCGCGCCTGCTCCGCTCGTACGCCGATACCGCCATGGAAAACGTGGCGCTTTGGCACGAGCGCGACATTTCTCACTCGTCGGTCGAGCGCGTGATTGGTCCCGACGCAACTGGCATTGCAGATTTTATGGTCCGTCGAGCCGCCGGACTCATCGAAGGACTAGTCGTCATGCCCGATCGCATGCGCAAGAACTTGGAACAGACCGGCGGCCTCTACTTCAGCGAGGGTGTCATGCTGGCGCTCGTGCGCACCGGCCTGCCTCGTCAGACCGCCTACGAAATGGTGCAGAAGCACGCGCTGGCCGCCGCCGCCGAGCTTGGCACCGGCGTGCCTCCCAGTTTCCGCAGCCGACTCGGCGCCGATCCCGAGATCGCCAGCCGTCTTACGCCATCCGATCTCGACCAAGCATTCGATCTACGACATCACCTGCGATGGAGCGGCACGATCATCGATCGCGCGCTTCGCGACCAGGATCAGTGAGAGGAATCAGTGAGAACCAGGGAGTACCAGCGCAATGATCTCAGAACATCTCATCAAGGCACAGCTCGCAAAGACCCTTGAAACCACGGATTTCCCGGCGCTAGGCAGCAAATACGCCGGCAAGGTTCGCGACTGCTACATCAAGGACAACCGTCGCATCATCGTCGTCACCGATCGCATCAGTGCGTTCGACGTCGTTCTTGGCACGATCCCATTCAAAGGCCAGGTTCTGAACCAGATCGCGGCGTATTGGTTCGACGTGACCAAGCACCTGGCCTCGAACCACATCCTCGAAATCCCCGACCCGACCGTGACCATCGCCGCCGAATGCGAGATCATTCCGGTCGAGTTCGTCATGCGCGCTTACGTGACGGGCGTGACCACGACGTCGATCTGGTACCACTACACACACGGCGAGCGCCGCTTTTGTGGCCACGACCTGCCCGAGGGGATGCGCAAGAACCAGAAGCTCGATCGGCCGATTCTCACGCCCTCGACGAAAGCCGAGAAGGGCGATCATGACCAGTCGGTTTCCCGCGAGCAAGTGCTGGAGATGGGGCTCTTGTCCGCCGCCGATTTCGATCGCGCGGCCGAAATGTGCGCCCGCGTATTTGCCTTTGGTCAAAGCCTGGCCGCGCAGCGCGGGCTGATTCTCGTCGATACCAAGTACGAAATCGGCCGCCGTCGTGACGGCAGCCTGTGCTTCGTCGACGAAATTCACACGCCTGACAGCTCGCGCTACTGGTACGCCGACGACTATCAGGCGCGCTTCGATCGCGGCGAAGAGCCACGTGGTCTCGACAAGGAATACGTTCGCCACGCCTTGGCCGCCCAGGGTTACCGCGGCGATGGTCCGCCGCCGCCGCTCACCGCCGAGATCCGCTGCGAAGCGGCTCGTCGCTACGTCGCGCTTTACGAGCTGGTCACGGGGCGCGAATTCGTGCCCGACTTCGACGAGCCGGTGGCGCGCATTCGCAAGAACCTCAAGTTCTAGCCGCCGTGTCTGCGCCTCTCGTGCGTTTCAAGCGCCTGCGTCCAAGTGCGCAGCTGCCCCGTTACATGACCGAAGGCTCGGCCGGGATGGATCTCGCCTCGGCCGCCGACGGTCCCGTCGTCATCGCGCCCGACCAGCGCCTGGGCATTCCCACCGGCTGGGCGATCGAATTGCCGCCCGGCTACGAAGCCCAGATCCGTCCACGTTCGGGGCTAGCATCGCGCCACGGCGTCACCGTCGTGAACGCACCCGGCACCATCGACAGCGACTACCGCGGCGAAATCGTGGTTTTGCTGGTGAATCTCGGCAAAGAGCCGCACACGCTGATGCCCGGCGACCGCGTAGCGCAAATGGTAATCGCGCCGGTATCGCGGGCCACCATCGAGGAAGTTGCCGAATTGTCGGAAACGGTGCGCGGCGCGGGTGGATTTGGCCACACGGGGTAAGTCGCCTAATTGGACAATTGATTTTGCGCGGTCCCGTGTGACAAGTTCCGCGCATGACTGAGGTATCGAAAGTTCGCGCCGGCATCGTTGGCGTGTCCGGCTATTCGGGCATGGAATTGGCGCGCATTCTGGCGGCGCATCCGTCCTTCGCGCTGTCGCTGGTGACGACCGACAAGTGGCAAGGCAAGCGCCTCGGCCAGTTCATCGCCGTCGCTGCGCCAGCTGCCGAGCTGACGTGTCTCGCGCATGCCGATGGCCAGAAGGTGCTGGGAGAAGTCGACGTCGTCTTCTTTTGCACTCCTGCCGAGGTTTCCGTCGCGCTCGCGCCTATTGCGCTTGCGGCCGGGTGTCGCGTCGTCGATTTGTCGGGAGCCTTTCGTCTCGCCGCCGAAGACTATCCCGCCTGGTACGGCTTCACGCACGGCCAGCCCGAGCTCTTGCGCGAAGCGGTCTATTCAATGCCTGAGGTCACCGGTGCCGATTTGGGGTCGCGCCTGCGCACGGCCAAGCTGGTGTCCAACCCCGGCTGCTACCCGACGCCGTCGTCGTTCGCGGTGCTTCCCTTCTTGCGGGCTGGCCTTATCGAGCCGGCGCCGATTTTCATCGACGCGAAAAGCGGCACGACCGGCGCCGGACGCAAGGGGACCGAGGACTGGTCGTTCTCGGAAGTGGCCGACGATTTTCGCGCCTACCGGGTGCTGCGCCACCAGCATCAGCCCGAAATCGAGCGCGTGCTCACGCTTTACGGCGCGCCTGGCGTGCAAGTGGTTTTCACGCCCCACCTGCTGCCGGTGCGACGAGGAATCCTCTCGTCAGCGTACTGTCGGTTGCGCCCCGACAAGATCGCGGACGCCGCGCAACTTGCCAAGGACGCGCTCGCGAAATTCGCCGAGGGCAAGCCGTTCGTCCACGTCGCCTCGCCCGACGAGATCCGCTTGCGGGCGGTCGTCGGCACGAATCGCGTTCTCATGGGCGCCAGCGTCGACGTGAAGCGCGGCGTGCTGGTGTCGATAGCGGTGGCTGACAACCTCGTCAAAGGTGCTGCCGGCCAGGCCGTGCAGAACGCCAATTTGATGTTTGGCCTTCCAGAGACCACCGGACTTCTCGCGCTCGCAGGACACTTGCCATGACTGAAACCGTGACCGAATCGCTCGCCCTTCGCCGCGACATGCTCGTCGAGGCGCTCAAGTACATCCAGAAATTCTCGGGTACGCGCGCCGTGATCAAATACGGCGGCGCTGCCATGGTGCAGCCCGAGTTGAAGCGAAACTTCGCGCTCGACGTGGTCTTGCTGCGCGCCGCCGGTCTGCGCCCCATCATCGTTCACGGCGGTGGCCCGGAAATTACACGTACGCTCGAGCGCCTGGGTCAGAAGAGCGAGTTCATCGACGGGCAACGGGTGACCGGTACGGCCGAGATGGGGGTCGTCGAAATGGTGCTCACGGGCAAGGTGAACACGGAGATCGTCGGTCTCATCAATACCCTCGGCGGTTCGGCCATGGGCATGTCGGGCAAAGACGCGCACCTCATCCACGCGCGCAAGCAAATCCCGCGACCGGGCAAGCCAGACCTTGGATTGGTGGGCGAGGTCGAAGCCATCAACGCCGAAGTGCTGGAAATGCTGGTCGACAAGAACTATATCCCGGTCATATCACCGGTGGGTCTGGGCGCCGACGGCACCAGCTTCAACATCAACGCCGATCACGTGGCAGCTGAAATCGCCGTGGCTACCAAGGCGAGCAAGCTCATCTTTCTCACTGACGTTGCCGGCATTCTCGACGAAAGCGGCCAGCTCCTCAGCGAGCTGACGACCACCGATCTGCGCGGCCGCCTGCAGGAGGGCAAAGCCGTGAAAGGTGGCATGGCGGTGAAGTCCAAGGCGGTTCTGCGCGCGCTCGAAGGCGGCGTGAGTGCCGTGCACGTGGTGGACGGCCGTGAGCCGCACAGCGTCGTCGTCGAGCTGTTCACGGAAAAGGGCGTCGGCACTCTCGTCAAGGCGCCGTAGCGGCTCGGGTGGCGGCGGCAAAGCCGGCGCGATGGTTGTTCAGGGTGCCCCAGGCGGCTGTGCTCCATTGTGCCCGGTGTGCAAGGTAGATTCCGGCCAGATCGCGAAAGTAGCGCAGGGCCAGCGGCCGGCGCTCTTTGAGGTCGGTCTTTTCGTCCGGATCCGCCGCCACATCGAAGAGCGACTCGGTGCCGCTGTAGTCCACCACGTAGTGCAGATCGCGAGCGCGCAGCGAATAGCTGCGGCCGTACTCTGACGGCATCACCCGTGGCAGCCACGGGCCGTGCCGCGCTATCATGGGTAGAAGGGACTCGCCTTGCAGGCGTGGATCTGCCTCGACACCCATGCGGTCGAGAATGGTCGGGACCACGTCGATGTGCCCAACCACCGTGTCGATTTTTTCACCGTGGCCGACGCCGGGCAGGAAGAACGTGAGCGGCACGTGCGTCAGCTCCGCGTACTGGCCGTACGCGTGCCCCATGCTTCCGTGCTCGCGGAAACCTTCGCCGTGGTCGGCCAGTAAGACGATGTCCGTCTTGTCGGTCAATCCGCGGGACTTCAAACCCTCGGTAAGCGCGCCGAAACACCCGTCGAGGTGCTCGACCTCGCCGTCGTAAAGACCCTTGAGCTGGCCCCAGCGCTCGGGCGTCA
>CAZTTW010000079.1:0-10958 GCA_964616265.1 uncultured Myxococcales bacterium
AATGTCGCCTTCACATCGTAGCGCTGCAGGATTTCGAGGACCCGCGGCGTCTCGGCCGACGGGCCGTCGTCAAAGGTAACGGCGCAGGTGCGCGCGGCCTGCCGAGGCAGGCGCCAGTGCACGCGCCCGAAAGGATCGAAGGCGGGAATTTGTCGAAAGGCGACGGCGGTGCCGACCGCGGCCGCGACGAACAGGACGACGACCTTGATCCCGAGAGCCACGGGTAAGGCCATGACGACGGCGACGCCGGCCGTCACGCCAAGGACGAGCATGCTGCGGTTCAGCCACGCTCGCGCTTTGGCGCCCATGCTACGCGGCGGCCTCGGGGCGGGCCAACTCGCGCCGCGACCCGGCCACGCGCTCGAGCACGTCGAGAACTTTGCAACCTACTTTCGCCCAGTCGAAGGACTCGGCGATGGCGCGTCCCCGCTCGATGCGAAGGCCCTGTTCGCTGCCGAGCGTATCGAGCACCGCTGCCGCAAAGGCCTCGGCGCTGTTGTCTCGTGCGAGCACGACGTTGGACCAATGCTCTCCGGCCCGATCGGTGCCGAGCGCCGGAAGCGCCACCACGGGAAGACCGGCGGCAAACGCTTCCAGCACCATGATGGAGAATCCCACCGCGCGTGCAGGCAACAAGAAGACCGACGACGATGCAAGTACCTCGGGCCGCTGCTCGTAGATCGCGCCCAAGAACTCCACCCGGTCCTTCAAGTGCGCGGGCACCTGCGCTTGCAGAGCTTCGCGTAAGGGTCCGTCGCCGGCCATCAACAAACGCACGTCCGGCCGGTGCTCGGCAACTTTGATGAACGCCTGGATGGCGACATCAGGACCGTTGCGCTCTTCAAGACGACCGAGATAAACGAGATTTCGCATGCCCGGGCGCGTGTAGCGCGAACTTGGAGACGCCCGCCAGTAGGGTAGATCGATGCCGTTCGGAATGATGATGGGTTTGAAGTTGGCGTAGCGCCACATCGACTGCGCGGTTGCTTCCGACACCGCAATGACGGCGGCGGCGCGATTGAATACCCAGCGATAGTAGGGGGCGACTTTGTGTCTCCAGCGCGCGTCGGGAAAGCATGAGTGGAGCGTGAGCACCTTGGGTCCGCGGAACATCGACAGGCCAAAGAAGGCCAAGCCCAAATCGCACGGACCGTGAATGTTGAGCACGTCGAAGCGTCCCCGGCGAAGCGCGCGATAGAAGCTGAGCGCCGCGATCGGTCCAATGGTCGCCTGAGTGAAGGTGCCGCCGGTGCGGAACGTATGCGCGCGTCCCACGCGTACGACCCCTTGCTCGGCATCGACCGGCAGCGCGTGCGCGCAGCCGGACGGACGACCCGTGAGCACCGTGACTTCGACGCCGTGCTGGCTCAGGAGGTTGCGCATGTTGCGCACGTGCTCCTGAATTCCCCCCAGAGTGGGAAAGTAGCTCTCGGCCACGATGCCGACTCGAAGTGGACGCATAATCCTACATGCCTGATTAGCGTGGTGCCATAGAGCGGGTCAAGTGTGCTGTGCAGAGCGTGCGCGCAATTGACGCAAAGCTCACTGCCCCATTGGGATCGACCGCACAGGATTTCCGTCGGCTGCAGAGCCCAAGTCGGCCCTTTCGTAGATTTCGAGATCGCTCTTCTTGAACGTCCGGCGATAGCTGGCCGGAAGCAGCGCGTGTGCTTCAGGAGGCATCGCCCAGGTCAAAACATGGGTGAATCGGGGCTCCGCATCCTGCCAAAATTGGCTCCACTGGTGCTGCCATTCGCGAACACAGTCCGCGTCAACCTGGGGTTGTTCCGGCCGATCGAGCCTGCACACTTGTTCCGCGGTGCCATGTTTTTCGGCGAATTCGTCGAGTGCCGGAGGAACGAGATCCGGCGGTGGAAATGTCCGGTAGGTAATTGGGTACGAGCGCTCGACAGCAAAAACCAGGGGCGCCGTCGTGTCCTTGGCCAGGACGTAATACGCCCAGGCGTGGGTGAGGTCGGCCGTAAAGCCATGCGTTCGCTCGTGCTTGAAGAGCAGCGGCAGGAGAGACGCTCGGGCCGGCACGGCATCCATGCCCGCGGTGAAGGCTGCACGATCGTGATCGAGCCGGAGATAGTCGACCCCGAGCGCGACGGAGAAGCAAACCGCGCCAATGGCGAGTGCCGTCGCCAGCCATCGCGGAAATCGTTCCGGTAGGCGAAGCAGCGCGCCCGCCCACAGAAACGGAACCAACCGGGAATTGAAGTAGCACCAATTGCTCAGCATGCTCGGCAGCGCCAGATACCCGACGAGCAGCGCCGCCATCGCGAGCGGCGAAAACAGCGGGCGTGCAAGCCGCCTTCGCCGCCAGGCAAAAACTGCTAGCCAAATCGCCGGAACCACCGTCGAGCAACCGAGCCACGTGAGCGCGCCCGAGGCATCGAGCCACAGGTGCGCGACGGTTTCCCACGGCGGCAAGTAGGCAAAGGTCGCCGCCGCCATCCCGGCCGGTCGCTCGGCTTTGATGAGATGTTGTTCGGCCGCGAGCATGGAAAGCAGGCCGACCGGCGCAAGTGGCGTCAAGAGCGAAACGAAGCTGCGCGCGCGCTCGTTCCACGTAGGTCGAGTGATCGCGTGCAAGCCCACCAGACCGAGGAGCACGGCCAGCGGGAACGGGTGCGCATACCAAAGCACCACGGAAAGCAGCGCTAGGACCAATCCGCGCCGCCAGCTCGGCTTTTCTCGCTGCCCGTCGAGAATGACGAGAACGATGAGCGAGAGGGCGAACGCAAACGCGAAGTTGAGCATGCCCATCGCGACGAAGAAGTCGTGCACGAGCGGCCAGGCGACGAGCATCGCGGTCCCCAAGGCGCGCCGTCCGGCGAAGTGAAGAACGAAAAGCGGTAGCGCCACGGCATGCAAGGCGAGAACGACCGCGGTAAACGAACGGCCGGCTCCGAGCAATCCGTGGCCGCCGAATCCGTGCAGCCACAGCGTCAGCAGCGAATTCGACTTCAGAAATCCGTTGAAAGCGTACTGCGGGTACAGCTCAGGATGGGCAATGATGTGCGCCGTGGCGAGGTGATTCGGCAAATCCTGCAGCGGCGGAACATCGACGAGCAAGAGCGGCCAGGCGCCGAGAACGAACAAGAGCGCGGCGAGCAAGAGGACCAGGCGACCGTCGGAAAGCTGTCCGAGCCACGCCGTCAGGCGACGGAGGCGCTCGGGCGCTGAAAGAGCGTCAGGCGCGTCGGCGGATGCCGAGTCGGACGGAACTTGGTGCACGGGCGCAGTGTACTTCGGATCCGCTGCGTCGCTAAGGGCGACGTGGCGTTAGCGCATGTCCCGTTAGCGCTTGGCTGCAGCGAGATCGCGGCGCAATTCCTCGGCTGTCCGGCGCGGACCGTAGCCGGGCGTATCGCGCTGAATGCGCCAGCTTTCGCTCAGCTTGCCGGCGTCGACAACGTCGAAGCCAAATTGATCGATGAGCTGGCGCACGCGCTCCTTGGCCGCGGCATCGTCGCCGGCGATGACCAAGGCACGCCGGTTCTTGCTGCCGGCGGGTTGCCCGTGCGTGGTCAGCTCAGCCGCGTAAATGTGATTGAAGGCTTTGACCACCTTCGATTTAGGTAAGTGTGCCTGCAACAGCTCCGAGGTCGTTGTCGACTCGTTGTCGAGTTCGGCAATATGACCGTCCCGCTGCGGATAGTAATTGTTGGTGTCGATGACAATCTTGCCGGCCAGCGGTTCGACGGGAACGCTGCGATAGCTCTTGAGTGGAATCGTCACGACCACTAGGTCGCCGGCTTTTGCCGTTTCTTCGGGCGTGGACGCTCTCGCTTTGGGTCCAAGCTCTTTGATCAGATCCGAAAGTGTTTCCGGCCCGCGCGAATTGCAAATGACGACGTCGTAGCCGCTGCCCGCTGCCAACCGTGCCACCTGACTGCCAATGTGTCCTGCCCCAATGATCCCGATGGTTGCCATGGCGATAAGCGTAGTCGGCATCCGTCGGCCTGCAAGCGAAAGCCCGCGCGGGAAGAAAACGTAACCGCTGCGCCTATTCGTCGATGGTCTTGGCGCGCTCGATCGCGGCCTGCAGGCGGTTGTTCCATGCTTGCGGATCGATCCTGCGGCGTCGTTCGTGCGTCTTTTGTCGATGGACATCCAGCGCGATCGAGGTTCCGAGCAGGAGGCCGAGCAGCCCGATGGCGAGCAGCCAGCTGCGACAAACGACGCCCGCGATCGCGCTGGCTGCAAGGCCGGCGATGAGCAGCCCATTGGCCCAGCGGGCGTGCGAAGCCGGTGCATCGAGTCCCTTCGTATCGAGTCGAAGCTCGACCTTGCGCTCAGCCGGATCGATATGCAGGTAGACCGAGGAACCGTCCTCTTGCCAGCCGAGCGCCGTCCAGACTTTGCGCTGGCCGCCGGCATCGCTTACCTGGATGGCACCGAAGGTTCCCGACATTTCCGGCGACAAATCCGCCGCGACCTGGGCGGCGAACTCCTCCGTCTTCGCGGCGGGGAGATCCGGCAAGTCGACCTGTAGTCGATGCTCCACAGCGAAGTTCTGGCCGAAGCCCGCGAAAATGTCCAGCGTAGGCGCCCCCGTGTGACCCCTGTGTATCGCGATGGTTACTTGTCTTCCGGTCCGAGAACCGCGCTGCCTACGAGTGCATCGAAGTAGGTGGAAGTGAGGAACTCACGATTTTCTCCATGGAGATGGACTATGAACAAGACAATTGCGTTTTCTAGCGTGGCGACGGGCTTGGCGACGATTCTGGCCGTTTTCTCGCCGAGTGCGCTGGCGGCTGATGACGAGCTGGCCAGCGTGGAAGACCTGACCTCGGTGCCCGAGGTCTTCCTGGTATCGAATCAGCGGAAGAACGATTGCGCGCGTGTTCCTGGTATTTGTTTGTTTGCTGACGGCGGCGGAACGGTGGCGGGCGTCGACGAGGATGCGACGCTAGGCGCGGTGACGACGCTGGCGCGCGGGACGCAAGTGGCGGGCCTTGCCAAAGGAGAGAAGGTTCCCGAGGCGAAAGCCTGGCACGTCGAATTGGTCGCCCGTTTTCGAGCGCGCACCGCGGACACTCCCATTGTGCTCGCAGTGATGGATCGCGCCGATCCCGAGGGAATCGCGCGGAAGGAAGCCACGGCGGTGTGGCAGCTGACAAGTCCGGCGACGAAAGACCTCGGTATGCGCTTCGCGTTTTCGGCGGACGACGGATTTCAGGCGCATCACACGTATTTGGTGCGCATCGCCCAGGGCGTTGGCGCGAGCGAAAAGATTCTCGCCGAAGGCAACGTCCTGCTGGAATAGCAGTCATCAAGGCGTGGGCGGCTTGACGATGAACGCCGCAGCGACGTCATCGGAATACACTTGTTGCCAGCGGGCATCCTTCGCCAAGGCGGTGACGGCGCGCTCGAAGACGCCGTGCTCAATCAGGATGGCGGGGACTTCGTTGGGCATTGCGTAGTCGATTCCGAGCGATAAATCCCAGCCGGGCTGATCGCGCCACAACTTGCGGATGCTGTCGAGGTAGCGCTCGAAGGTTTCGGCCGTATTCACTTCCAGCCGTGGATCCATGAATTGTGTCTGCGGGGGCGCCGAGTGGTATTCGCAGACGCCAGCCTGGCCCAGGTTGAATGCCACGACATGGGTCGGCATCCCCGGTTGCGCTAGGAATCGACACGCTCCGTGGGCGTACCAATGGGGGCGTTCGCCGAGACCGATCGTTCGTCCTTCGCCGGCCCAGGCGTAAAGAGAGCCAGACAGAATCCACAGCGCCACGGCCGAGACGACAAATAGAGCGCCTGCCGGGCTGTCAGAATCGGCCTTCTTGGGCGCTTTCTTGCTGCGGGAACGAAGCGCTTTTGCCCCTGGAACACCTCGCCCAGCGAAGCTGGGAGAGGTCGCCGAGCGCAGCGAGGCGGGCGAGGGAAATGCGTCGTCCAAGTTCCAAAGGGTGACCGTGGCAGCAATCAACGCGAAGAGAGCGCTGTTGCGCGTGGCTTGCCAGCCGAGATACGCGCCCGCGACGAAGATCAGGACGCGGAATAGACTCGGTCGGCTCTTACGCGCGCTGAGAACGAAGCTGGCAATGCCGAGCCCAAGCAAGAGAAACAGGCCTAGCAAATAGGGGTTGTTGACACCGGATTGTGCGATGAAGTCGCCGATATTCTTCAATTCGCCGACGTTCAGGCGGTAAAGACCGCTGTCGCCTAGCTTGTGAAATTGCTGTAGCGGCAGGTCGACGACGTGAAGCCCGTAGGGGTTGACCACGCAAGCGAGCAGGCTGGCTCCGCCGGCCAGCGCTGCCACTTTGAGCGGAGGACGCGGCACCGGCACCTCTCGCGGGCGAAGCCCATCGACGAGCCAATCCGCGAAGTAGGCCGCCCAAACGAGCGGTCCGAGGACGAAGAAGCCATGACTGTTGACCCACAGCACTTGCACGAGCGGCAAGAACCAGAGAATGCGCGGCTTCTCGGAAGCATTGGCCAGCACCGCGAAATAACCGGCAAGATAGATGAGCGAGAAGAGTTCAGGACGTTCGCACAGTCGTCCCGACACGACAATCAGCGCCGGCAGCCAAACCAGGAGCAAGGGCCAATGCCGCCCGCCGCGCCGCCGCGACAGCCAAGCCAGATAGACGACGAGCACGCCGCCGATGGCCTTCATGAGCACCAGCGCGGAGGCGCCCCCCAGCTTGTAAAGCCCGCCGAGCACCAGCTGGAAAAACCAATAGAGATCGATCCACGGTCGGCCCGCATTCGTGTACGTCAGCACGTCGACTTTGGGCACGGCATGCGATTCGACGATCAGGCGAGCCGTCCGTAAGTGCCACCACACGTCGAAGTCGCGCATCGGGAAGCAGCCGAGGAGCAGCGCGAGCCCGAGCAAGGCCACGAGCACGGTCCTTTCTCCGCGGCGGTAGCTCATGGTTCTACTTGTAGCATTGGGCCGGGTTTCTCGGGGATTGCCGAGAGCCGGCTCAGGGCTCGGTGCGGGGCGTGCCGCTTGCGTCGCACGAGTAGAACGAATTGTACTTGCCGGTCACCGAGACGTTCTGACCGCTGACGTTGTTCTGCCACGCGCAGGTTGGCATGCAGCAGTCCTGCATGGTCGTGATGGTGTAGCCGGACTTGAACGAGGCGTCGGCGGCAGCCTGGTCGGGCGTCTTGACGGCCGGATTGACGGCGGGCAATCCCTGCGCCGCGAGCTTGCACCCCGTCACCTCCATCATGTGCGTGGGGCACTCGACGTGCTTGGCGTAAACCTTCCAGTTCATGTGGTAGTAGCTGTTCGCGTCGTTCGATTTCGTGCACGATCGGATCGATTCGTTGGTCATCGTCGCCGACGCCGAGGCGAACTTGCCGCACGCCGTGGCGACGTTGCTCTGGCAGGTCGACGATGACAGGGTTGCCGTCGTGACCAGGTTGTTGCTTTGGCAGCCTGCGATTTGCGTTGCCGCATTCACGCCGCCCGAGCCAGGTTCGCCCTCCGACGGAAACTGTGTGTAGAGGTACTTGCCGGAGGGACTCTTCTGCGAGGCAGTCGGATCGCACGCATTGAACGCGCCGAAGCCGCCCGCGCCCATGAAGATGTCGAAGTTTTTGCCGCCGCCGGCCGCGGTGTTGAACGACTGAACCACGAGGGGCGGCGGGATGGGAATCGCGGCCGCGCCGTTGCCGCCCACCTGCGCCACGTTCTCGGGCAGGCTGAAGACCAGCTGGTAGCACTGGCAGCAGCTGTTGCTGTTGCTGTCGATGCCGCCGGTGTCGGCGTCGTGACCGACCACCCCGTAGTTCATCCCGCCGTTGCCGTCGTCGGTGGCGGCTTGTGCCATCTCGTCGGAGAAGAGCATCATGCGCGGACAAATGAAGTTGATCTGCGCGCCCGACTTCGTTCCCTCGCAGGCGTTTTGCCCAGGCGTGCAGTTGCCGCCGCCGGGGGAGGTTGCGACGCCCGCTTGGCAGCCCTGAATGAAGAACTGATTCATCGATTGGTTGGGAGGCGCAAGAGCGTAGGAGATGGACGCGCTTCCATCGGGTGCGGCGTCTTGAGGCGCGCCGCCGCTTCCGGACGTGCCGCCGCTCGACGATGCCCCGCCGGCACCTCCATTTTGTGCGGAGGATCCGCCGTTGCCTGCAACGCCGCCGGTTCCGCTGGTGCCACCGGATCTGTTGCCGCCTGAGGCATTGTCGCCTCCACTACCGGTGTTTCCACCGTCGCCGGCCGTTCCTCCGGCCGATGTATTGCCACCGCCAGCGCTTCCGCCGCTTCCGCCGCTGCCGCCCGAGCTGCTGCTGCCTCCGGATTGCGACGATGAGCCATTGCCGCCGGCGCACCCAAGGACAAGAAGGGAGAGTGCCAAGCTCGCTGCGGCAATGGTCTCGACGTCCGGCCAACGTCGGGGCGCACGTTCAAGACTTCGAAGTGCCAGCGCTTGAGGACGAGTTTTCATTCTTGGAGAGCCTCGACACGGCGTGGGTCGGAAATTTTGCCAAAGCAGAACAACGTGGGACCGTGCTACGACATCGTCCCTACGAAATCAACACGTGGACGCGAATGTTTGGGAAGGGCCCCATGACCATCAACACGAAGAAGGTTTTGAGCGTGATTCTCGGCGGAGGCGCCGGCACGCGCTTGTTCCCGCTGACCAAAGATCGAGCCAAACCCGCGGTTCCCCTTGCCGGAAAATATCGCCTGGTCGACATCCCAATCTCGAATTGCATCAACTCGGATCTGCGCAACATCTACGTGCTGACCCAGTTCCAGTCGGCATCCATCCACAAGCACATCTCCGGGTCTTACAAGTTCGATCCGTTCACCGGCGGCTTCGTCGAGATCCTGGCCGCGCAGCAGACGTATTCGGATGCCTCGTGGTGGCAAGGCACCGCGGACGCGGTTCGCAAGAACATGATCCACTTCCTGACTCATGCGCCTGAGCACATCCTGATCTTGAGCGGCGACCAGCTCTACCGCATGGACTTTCGCCGAATCCTCGAACAGCACCAGCAGACCGGTGCCGAAATCACCATCGCCACGATTCCGGTCATCCGGCGGGACGCGCCATCCCTCGGGATCATGCAGATGCATGAAGACGGGCGCATTCACCGCTTCGTCGAGAAGCCGAAGGAGGCGGCCGTGCTCGATTCTCTGCGCCTACCGCGCGAGTGGTACGGCCGACTGAATCTCCAGGGCGACGACGAACTGTTCCTGGCGTCCATGGGCACCTACCTGTTCAATCGCGATGTCTTGATCGAGCTGCTCAAGAATGACCAGACCGACTTCGGCAAGCACATCATTCCGAATGCCATCCATTCGCGAAGCGTCTACTCGTACGTGTTTCAGGGCTACTGGGAGGACATCGGAACCATTCGTGCGTTCTTCGAGGCGCACTTGGATCTCGCGGCCGACCTGCCGCGCTTCAGCTTCTTCGACATGGCGGCGCCCATCTTCAGCCGTCCTCGCTGGTTGCCCGGCTCGAAGATCAACGGAGGTACGCTGGACCACGCCATGCTGTGCGACGGTTGCATCATCAACGATGCGCAGATCTCCCATTGCGTGATCGGCATCCGCAGCACCATCGGGATAGGCTGTAAGATTTCGCGAACCGTGATGATGGGATGCGACACGTACGAGTCGCTCGAATCCATCCAGTCGCATGAGGCGCAGGGCATTCCCCGCATGGGCATCGGCAAGAACGTGCGCATCGAGAACGCCATCATCGACAAGAATGCGCGCATCGGCGACGACGTCGTCATTTCGCCTGCGGGCAAGCCCGACACCGTGGACCATCCCCTCTACTACATCCGCGACGGCATCGTGATCATTCCCAAGAACGCGGTTATTCCGTCGGGCACGGTTATCTAGTGTTGGTTCGTTTGTCACTTGCGCTTCGGCCAAGGCGTGTCACTTTTTCGCGCTTTTGTTTGCCTGAAGTTCCATGGCCGACGCTTCCGATCCGCTCATTTCTCAGCTTCGAACCCTCTACGCAGAAACCGACGCCCTGTTCGCCGGCTGGTCGTGTGCCCAAAGCGGCCAGTGCTGTCGCTTCGCGACGACCGGACGCCAGCCCGAGCTGTGGCCCATCGAATGGCGACTGCTCCATCGCGCTCTGCGCGCGCGTCCGGCCGGCAAGGCCAGCCAAAGCGCCGGTGATTGTCCGGCTTTCGATTCGGTAACGAACCGCTGTCGCGCCTATGACGCGCGACCATTTGGCTGTCGCACGCATTTTTGCGCCAACGTCTGCGCCGCCTCGAAGAACCCGCGGCAGCCGATCCGCGAGCTGTCGCGCCGCCTGGCCGACCTGGCCGCCCGCGACGACCCTCGGGCCGTCCTGCGTCCGCTGCTGACCTGGCAAAGAGGTCGCTAGGGGGTTGACGCTAGTTCTCTGGATGAAAAGTAGGAATGCGAGAAAGCGGCGCTCGGCTATGCGGGCTTGCGCCGGGACGCCCCCGCCGGGAACGGAAGTCGTTGTCATGGAAACCCTGGCAGGGTTTACATACCTTCCCGCGCTCTGGCTCCGGCAGGCAAAGCCCGCCTTCGCCAACGCGAGCCGCGCTTTGCGCGTCCATGACTTCCTCGGGCTTCGGCTGGCATCCGCTCGCTGCGCTCGCGGAGCGCCTACGCACGTCCCGTCGGTTGCGCTCCCGGCCGCCCGAGCGCCGAGCTTGGCTTCAGCCCAATCGGAAACTTGTCACGAGACCCGTGTTTTGCGGCTTTCGAGCGAGACGTGATCAATAGACACCGGTGCAATCAGGTCGGATGTGCGTGGTAGTAGCTTTAGCGGAGGCCAAGCCGGCGCGCGGGCGGCTGGGGATTCCTCCGAGGCGGCGTAGCCGAGCGCCGCGAGCGTTCGCGCTCGCGTGCTAGCGAGGCGGGACAGGGGCCCGCGACTGGCTCGCGCAGATCCGCTCATTGTTGACGGCTGTTCTGCCAGTCGCGTAAGGACCCGGAAGCCGAGCGCGCCACGGACGCGCGAAGCGCGGCCTAT
>CAZTTW010000080.1:0-10921 GCA_964616265.1 uncultured Myxococcales bacterium
AGACCGTGACCCGCACCCAGGCTGAGCACGCCCGTGACGGTTTGGTCGGCAACGCTTCCGATGACTTCGGCGAACTTCATCAGCACCGCTGGCGACGAAGCCACGCGCAGTTCCAGCCGTAGCCGGCCCCCCATGGTCTTGGCAAACGCCGAGGCGATACGCTCGTTGATCGAGTCGAGCGTCGGCATCTGCCCGCGAATAATGCGGTCCTGGCTCGTCAGATCGTATTGGACAACGGAGCTCTCGCTCGGCTCGCCGCCGGCGCTCGGCTCTGGCCCCACGCGACCCTCTTGGATCGCCTGCATGAGGGCTTCAAGTTCTTGCGCGTCGAGAGGAGATGCCATCGCTGTTTACTCCGTAAGGCCGTCTTGAGGAGCCTATTGAATGACCAACTCCGTGATGAAGACCGAACGCACGCGGTGTGAGGCCAAGATATCGTCGAGCTTCTTCGAGACGGCTTGCTTGATGCGATCCATGCCTTCGCTCCCTCGCAGCTCGTCGAGCGCGCGGTCCGAAAAGTACGAAATGATGGCGTCGCGAATATGCGGCATGCGCGCTTGCACGGCGGCGCGGTCGGACTCGCTACCCAGCTCGAGGTCGAAGGCCACGCGCACGTAGCGGTCGGTGTCGGTACCACGCAATTGAATGATGAAGTTCTCCAATTTGAGGATGGGTCCCGGCGCTCCGTTGGGATCGCCCGCAGCGGCTGGCTCTTCCTTTCCGTGGCTCTCGCCGTGGCCCTCGTCGTGTCCCTCGCCTTTCGCCGCGCCCTCTTCGCCCGGCTTGCTCACTTGCGCGGAAGCCGGATGTACCGGTGGCGCCGCGCCTGCAGCGGGCGGCTTGCGGAGAAGAACAACGGCAAGCACCGCGCCCATGAGCACGGTATTGGCGACGAGGATCATCGGCACCAGCTTGTTTCCTTTATCCACGGGCTTCGCGACGGGTTGTTCTTCTTCCTTGGTGTTCTCCGCCATAACGGGATTCCTCCACCAGCCTGCCTCAGCAAGGACCGTACCTACGTCGATCGCACGATTTCTCGCGGCTATCGGGCGCCACACCGATGACACCGGCCCCGTGCGCGTCAGGTTGTTGGCTTTGCCGTTGACCGGAATCTGGCGCGGGATCGCAGACGCTCAAGTACCGCCCTTGAACCGCCGATTCTCAGTGAGTTTTCGGCCCTGTGCCGAGAGCGACTATCTTGACAACGAATACGCACATTCATGGAGAAGCCTCATGACGTCCGCTTGCGGACGACTGCGCGTGCTCATGGTCGAAGACTCGCCGTCGGATGCCGATCTGGTTTCGCGCCAGCTCCAGCGCTGTGACCTCGACGTCGAGATAGTTCGAGTGGACAGCCTGAGCGAGCTCGATCAGGCGCTGGGCGCAGAGACCTGGGACGCGATTCTCTGTGACTACTGCTTGCCCGGTTTCAGTGCCGAGCAGGTGCTGACCGCCCTCGCGGCGAGCCGGCAGCAGATCCCACTCATCGTCGTGTCGGGCACGGTGCCCGCCGAGCTGGCCATCGAGCTCATGCGCCGTGGGGCTCGCGATTACGTCCCCAAGAGCAACCTGGCGCGCCTCGGTCCGTGCCTCCAGCGCGAAATCGAAGAAGCACGCCAGCGGGCTGAACGCGAACGCAGCAAGGCCGAACGACTGCGGCTCGAAAGCGAGCTGCGCTCCTCCGAACGCCGTTACAAGATGCTGTTCGACAGCTTCGCCGACGCGCTCTTGATTCTCGATCTCGACGGACGCATTGTGGACGTCAACGAGACGACTTGCCGCCAATTGCACAAAAGTCGAAGCGACCTTCTGCATCGACCGCTCGCCAGTCTCGACATGTCCGGCATCCCTCCCGACGTCTATGTGGCCCGTCTCGACGCCGTCCGAGGCTTCGGCCACGCCTCGTTCGAGCTTCTCTACATTTGTCCGGACCACACACGTCTCGTCTTCGATACCAGCCTACGCATCATCGAGTACGGCAGCGGAACCGCTATCCTGGTCGTTGCTCGCGAAGTCAGCGAGCACAAGCGAGTCGGCGACGAGCTTCGTGAGCTGACTGCCGAGCTCGAGCAGCGGGTGGCAACCCGCACGGCCGAGCTCGAGCGCTCGAACACGGCACTCGAAGAAGCCAAGGCGGAGGCCGAGCGAGCCAACCGGGCAAAGAGCCTCTTCCTGGCGCGCATGTCCCATGAGATTCGCACCCCGCTCAATGCCATCCTCGGCTATTCGCAGCTGCTCTTGCGCGACGCCTTCATGGCACCGCAAGACCGCGAGCAACTGCGCACCATCAGTCGCTCGGGCGAGCATTTGTTGGCGCTTATCAATGACATCCTCGAGATGTCCAAGATCGAGGCAGGCGGCGCCCAACTCAACACCACGACATTCGATCTGGGCGCGCTCGTGCACGACATCGCAGCCATGTTCAGGTTGCGCGCACAAAACAAAGGACTGTCGCTTTCCGTCCATCTAGACAATGCGCTACCGCCGGCCGTGGTGGCCGACGAGAGTAAGCTCCGTCAGATCTTCATCAACCTGCTCGGCAACGCCGTCAAGTTCACCCAGTTTGGGCAGATTGCCTGGCAGGTCCGCACCCAGGCCAGCCGCCTCCTCATCACGGTCGAAGACACCGGACCCGGTATCGATCCCGCCGACATGCGGCGACTGTTCGAAAAGTTCAGCCAAACCTCGCTCGGCGTGCGCGCTGGCGGCACCGGTCTTGGGCTCGCCATCAGTCGCGAGTTCGCGCGCCTCATGGGCGGCGAAATCAGCGTCGATAGCCAGCCCGGCAAGGGCAGCTGTTTTCACGTCGACGTACCGTTTGTCGAGGGCAGCCTGACCGACCTGGCGACGCGCACCAATGGCCGGCGCGTTGCCACCATCAAGCCCGGCTCAGGTCCATGGCGCGTGCTGGTCGTCGACGACCAAGACGATAGCCGCGCCTTGCTCGTGAAAATTCTCTCGTCGGTCGGATTCCAAACCTACGAGGCTACGGACGGCGCGCAAGCAGTGGCCAGTTTCGAGGAGATTCGTCCGCACGCCGTCTTGATGGACCTGCGCATGCCGGCGATGGATGGATTCGAGACCACCCGCCGGATCAAACAGAGCACCCTCGGGGCCACAACACCCATCCTAGCGGTCACCGCCAGCACCTTCGAGGACGACCGCCGACGAGCGCTCGATGGCAACATGGACGATTTCATCGCCAAGCCCTTTCACGACACCGAAGTCCTAGAGACCCTCGCTGCGCGCCTCGGAATCGAATACCTGTACATGGACAATGTCCGCACGCCGACGCCGGCCCTCCTGCCGATCGCCCCCGATGCAAGCAGCAACGAGAGTCTCTCCCGCGTTTCTTCTCAGTTGCTCGATGAGCTTCGCTCCGCGACGGTTGCCGCAGAATACGACCGGGCACTCGAGCTGGTCGGCGATTTGGCCGCCACTGTGCCGGCAACCGCGGAACAACTGCGGCGCCTCGTGCACAGCTTCGACTACCAGGGCGTCATCGACCGTCTTGGGACCTAAGAGGAACCATGCGCGAAAGCCCCTCACCCGATCTTGCGTGGCCCAGCATTCTGGTCGTCGACGACACGACCGCCAATCTACACATGCTGGCCGACATGCTGAAACGGCGGGGCTTCCGCGCGCGTCCGGTGCCCAGCGGACGTTTGGCGTTGCAAGCCGTTCGCGCCGATCCGCCGGATTTGATTCTCCTCGACGTCAACATGCCTGACATGGACGGTTACGAGGTCTGTGCCGAGCTCAAGAAGGATCCCAGTCTGGCCGCCATTCCGGTCATCTTCATCAGTGCTTACGGCGAGATGGTGGACAAGATTCGCGCCTTTTCCGTTGGCGGCATCGACTACATCACGAAACCGCTTCAGGTCGAGGAAGTGGAAGCCCGCGTCTCCATCCACCTGAAGTTACGGCGTCAGCAGCGCGATCTCGAAACCCTGCTCGCTCGCCAGCGCCAGCTCGAGGGCACGCGCGACAGCATGGTGCACATGATTGTTCACGATCTTCGCGCACCGCTGACCGCGGTCTTCAACTACATCGATTTGGTGCGCGAGCACGAGGCCGGCTTCATCTCGGTCGAGTCGATGCAGAATCTCGACCTCGCCATGAAAGCATCGCGCTTCATGGTGCAGATGGTGAACGTCCTGCTCGACACCAGCAAAATCGAGTCGGGCCACATGCAGCTTCGCCTTGCCGAACACGACGTGGGCCAGGTCATTGGCGAAGCGATCGACGCCATTCGCTCGCTGGCGGACGAGCGCAACGTTCTCTTCCGTCCGATTCCCATTCGCGCCACCTTCGACCACGACGCCATTACCCGCGTCGTGCAGAATCTGGTGAGCAACGCCGTCAAACTGACCCCCCCGGGTGGCGACGTCCGCATCGCCCTTTTGCCTCACGTCGATCGTGTCCGCGTCGAGGTCATCGACCACGGCCCTGGCATCGCCGCCGAGCACCACCCGAAGATCTTCCAGAAGTTTGCCCAACTCGACACCAAGGTCCGGCAAAGCATTCCCTCGTCGGGGCTCGGACTCTACTTCTGCAAATTGGCCGTGGAAGCACACGGCGGCAGAATCGGCGTCGACAGCGACATCGGCCGCGGCAGCACCTTCTGGTTCGAGCTGCCGCTAGCCCGCACTAGCGGCGGGCTAGCAGAATTGTAATGGAAACCCTGGGAGGGTTTCCAAACCTTCCCGCGATGGTCCGCGCCGAGCAAAGCTCGGCGGCTCCCCACGCGTTTGGCTCCCCTGTCAAAGGGAGCGTAGGCGCTCGCGATCCTTGCTGGTCGCTGCTGCGCGTGCCAAGCCCACCTCCTCGGCCATCGCGCCCAGGAATGCGTCGATGGTTGCATCGGGAAATTCGCCCATGTTGGCGATCTGGATGTGGTGCAAGCCAAGCTCGCCCTTGCAGCGATAAATGATGAAGCCCCGATCCTTCATGCGCGCGTAAAGCACGTCGATGGCAATGAACGACGGCACGCGCGCCGTGATGATGGTATGCGATTCACGGCCGGTATTGGTGAGCGATTGGAAGCCGAGATCGGTCAGAACGCGCCGGATGAGCAAATTGCGACGCCGATAGGTCTGACGCCGGGCTTGCACCCCACCCTGCTCGAAAAGCTCGTCCAGGGCCTTTTCCAGGGCGAAGAACGACGACACGGCCGGCGTGAACGGCGTCTGGGCCACGTCGGTGAGGTAGCGCCGATAGCGCTTCAAATCGAGGTAGTAAACCCGCGGCTTGATGTCGGCGATGCGCGGCCACACCGTGGGCGCCACGCACACGAACGAGACGCCCGAAACCGAATGCAGACACTTGTTCGCGGACGAGTAACACACGTCGATGTTGTCGCGAACCACGTCAATTTCCTCGGCTCCTAGCGAAGAGACGGCGTCCACCACCAAGGTGACCGATCGGGCCCGGCAGATGCGGCCGATGGCGCCGACGGGATTCACGACGCCCACCGAGGTCTCGTGGTGAATCATGGCCACGACGGAGATCTCGGGATCGGCGTCGAGCATCGATTCGAGCACCGCCGGATCCGGCAAGGTGCCCCAGGGGCAGTCGAGCGTCACGAGAGGCATGCCGTGCAGACGGGCGATCTCGCCCAGCCTCTCGCCGAACGCCCCGTTGGAAATGGTGAGAATCTTCTTTCCTTCGGGCACGACCGAGGCGACGGCCATTTCCATGGCGGCCGTGCCAGAACCCGTGAGCAACAGCATCTCGTGCTCGGGCGAAGCGCCAAATACCGGACGCAGTTTCTGCTGCAGGCGCCGTACGACGCCGGAATAATCTTCGTCGCGGTGGCAGACATCGTAGTGGACCAACGCTGCTTTGACTCCGGCGGAGGTAACCACCGGCCCAGGATTGAAGAGCGTATAACGTGGCAGGTTCTTCTCGGCCAGCAGGCTCTCGATGAGGGCCAGCGTGTCGGGACCGCTGGAGCGCGAGGCCGGCCAACTGCCGGGACGAAGCAGCTCGTCTCCATAGACCCGCAACAGCCACTCGGCGTGAAGCCGCATGTCCGGCGAATCCACGTCTTGCCAAATCGCGCCCGCCACGTCGTGTGCGACTACCCATCCCCGCCGAGCAGCCTCGGCCACACCTTCTGTCAACGATGGATTTCGCGTCTTGGCCAATTCATCCAAGCAAGCGACCAGCGTGGGCGACGTCACGAAGAGACCCGAGCTGACCGCGTCGTGATCGGCCAAGCTCTTCCCGATGGCGACCACCCGTTTGTCCCGACTCGGCATCTCGCGCAGCTTGACCTTCGTGGCGTCGTCGAAGTCGAACACCCGCGACAGATCCGGATCGACAGCCAAGACCGTTAGATCGCCTTCGCACGGCTGTTGCGCCATTTCTCGCACCAGGTGCGGCGCCGCAATTTGATCCGACATCACCAGCAGCGTGCGCTCGGTAATGAACTCGCGTGCAGCCAACACCGACAGACCGTTGGGGCGCTCCCAGTTCGCATTGGAAAAGAAGACCAGCTCGGGCAGGCTGCCCTCGCTTTTCTTCATCGCCTCGACTTCCGCGCGGACACGCGCACCGTCGAAGCCGAGGGTCACGCCCACACGACGAATCCCTGCGGCGCCGAGCCCGCGAAGGGTACGCAGGATGAGCGGGACGGAACCAACCTCGGCAAGGCAGTTCGCCGTGTTCGGCTCGGCAATCGGCCGCCCGCGACCAGCGGCTAAGATCAACGCTTGACGAATGGTGCCCAAAGCAGGGCGAGAGTAACACGAGGACGAGATCATGCGTTCGCTTCGTGCAATCACCGTTCCGCCCGGGTGACGCCAGCAATTTCGACGGGTTATCGCGACGTCTCGCGCACTGTCGACTGCCCGTGTTGGTTTTTCATCGAACGAAAGGTCGAACGGGCGATAGAAAACCAACAGACCGGAACGGCGCAGCCGCGGCGGGCCTACTTGCTGGCAGCGCGCGCGCCTTCGGCGACCACGGCGCCGGCGCGCACGCGAAGGCGGTACACCGAGTTCTCGGTTTCCACGTAAATATCGGGCTCGCCAAATTCGCCAAGAACGCGGCGAACTGGCGTCGTCACCATACGGTGCCCGCTCGGCTCGCGGAAGATCACCATGCCCCGGCCGATGGTCGGGTAGCTAATAAGGAAACCCTGAAACGCTCGGCCCAAACCCACAACGGAAGAAGGATCGCGCGAATTGTCGCGAATTTTCGTTGCCGTGATGCTGACCATTCGGAAGCCTTAAACCCAAGTTTAGCATAAACACTGCAAGCGCTATACTCTCGTGGCACATGGCGAAGCCCGCCCGCAGCCCGCTTCTGGGATACAACCACAATGTCCGATATGAGGGACGGATATTCCACGTCCAAACCGAAGATTCGGGTCCGGGGAATCCTCATCTTTTCACGCACTTGTTCTTCCAGGGCAGCATTCTGGCGAGTAAGCGCAGCCAGTACGACCCCGAAACGTTCGAAGACGAAGTGCGTAGCTCGATGCAGGGCCAGCATAAGGCCATCCTGAGAGAGCTGAAGCAGGGCGCCTTCGACGAACGCATCGCGCGCTTTTTCGAGCTACGGGGTGAAACCTTCAAACCCGACGTGCCCGCTACGTTGGACGCAGCGGCTCCCGATGCCACGGCACCAGCGGAAGCTCCGGTCGAATCCGCGGAGGCAGCGCCACTCGAGACGGCTCCACCAGAGGCGGAGCCCCTGGTCGACGATATGGCCGCCCCGGTTGAGGCGGCTGCCCCGATGGAACTTCCCTTCGAGGCCGAACCGTCCTCCGAGGAGGCGCCGCCACAAATCGTAGCCGCCATCCCGACGGCGGAAGCGATGCAAGAAGCCTTTGCCGATCCAGCAGAGATAGCGCCCCTCAGTGCGACGGAGCAGCCACCAGCAGGCGCGGCCGTCCTGGATCTCGATGCTCTGCCGACCCCGCCGATGGAGAGAACGGCGACGCCCGAACCTTTGCCGATCCATTCAACTCAACCTGCCGTGCCCGGCCCGGGTACCTACGCGCTACGTCGCCCCACGCGCGAAGAAATAGTGGAGCCGGGGCCGAGGCCACGAGCAGTGCCAACGGGACGGCCTGGCCAGCCACGCCCCATCACGCCCGTCGTCGTTCAACGCCAAGTCATCGTGGGCGCCGGAGGTGGTCCGGTCATGGCTCCGCGCAAGCCGTCGACCACGCCGGTGCGGCGCCGCCCTGTTTCAGGCGGTCCCTACGTGGTCAAGGAGGGCAGCCACGCGGACATCGTCGGCGCTACGGCGAATCGCAGGGACGTTCCGCCGCCGCGACCGCTGGAGACATCACCCGAGACACCACGCACCGCCGAACCCAAACGCCCGCCCGTGCAAGAGGGCGCGCCCCACGTTTCGGTAACCGACCAGAGTCTCGACGACGTCATCTTGGCGTACCTTTCGCAAGGCGAAAGGAAGAGTTAGTGAGCGGGCCGCCCGCCGCCTCGACAGTGCCGGGGCACCTGTTTGCAGTCGCGATGATGGCCGCCGCGGCCCTTGGCTGCAGCAAGAGCAGCGCCTCTCACCGCGATGCCGCGCTGGTTGCGCCCGATGCTCTGACGACTGCGAGCGATGCAGATCCCGACGTGAGCGCCAAGTATGAGGACGCGCGCACCGGCATTGGCGGCGGGTTTCCCTGCGACGCTTCGGAGCAGTGTTTGACCGGAACCTGCACTCTCGGCGTCTGCAGCGACTGGCAGCACGCCATGCGGATTCGTGTCGACACGACGCCGACCGGAGCCGACGTGAGCGAGACCGTGACCGACTTTCCCTTGCTCGTCCGCTTGGGAGGATACGCCAATGCCTTCGACTTCACCCAGGCACGCGCCGACGGTGGCGACGTTCGTTTCGTCGACGACAAGGGCCGCAATCTGAACTATCAAATCGAGAGATGGGACGGTACGCGACAACTGGCCGAGCTGTGGGTGAGCGTGCCGCAAATCGTGGGCAACAGCGCCGCGAATACCATCTTCCTGTACTGGGGAAACGAATTCGCAGGCCCCGTTGCATCGGGCACGGCCGTCTTCGATCGCTATAGCTTCGTGTACCATATCGAAGACACCATCGTGTCACCGCCAGGAACCAAGCAGGTCCAGGACGACTCCGGCCACAACGACGTTGGATCCATCGACTCTCCTCCTTCCGGCTCTCCCGCCTCCGTGAATACCGACGCCGACGGAGCCATCGCCTACGGCGTGGCGCTCGATGGAAGAACCAATTTCCTTACGACGTCCTCCATTCCGCAGGATCCACAGTCACTCTCCATTTCGTTGTGGTTCAACGCGCAGCTCAACGCCCCCGGCGGACTAGCGGCTTTCTACCGACCCGGCTCCGGCACGAACGACGGGCTCACCAACCACGCCATTGCCATGAACCCCGACGGAACCTTGTCCTTTTCGTTCTTGCACCAGAGCACGCGGGTGGCCGTCACCAGCTTGACCAGCTACGGCGACAATACCTGGCACTTCGTGACCGCGCGCCTTTCGGCCTCGGGGCAGTATCTCTTCGTCGACGGCGAATCGGTCGCCGAAGATCCCACGCTCACCTCGGCCGACTCCAGCCAAGACAGTGCCTGGCGCTTCGGCCAACTTCCGGGCGTTACGACCGCAGGGATCCCTTCGACCTATTGGGCCGGTGTCCTCGACGAGATCCGCGTGAGCGACGTCGAGGAGAGCGCTGCTTGGATCAAGCTCTCGTACGCCACCCAGCGACCAGGAAGCTCGGCCGTGGCGTATCTACCCGACGAGTAGCACCGAGCGATCGCCGCTGCCGCATCAGTGCTACTTGCTACTTGCCCAGCTGGCCGGTATCGACCACTCGCACACCGGCGGGTGGCGTCCACTTGAAGAGCGCATCCGCCACCTTGCCGTTGACCTCGAGGTCGTCGAAAGCAAAGTGATTCGTGTTGCCTTGGGAATCGACCAGGATGCTCTCGCGGACCAGGTATTCCTTGGGATCGACGATGAAAAGGATGGACTTGTAGGACGACTGCGGCTGCTTGGGTGAAAGCGCCAGGCGAATATCGCCGGGACGGCCATGCTCGTCCTTGGCAAACGTCACGTCGAACTCATCGACGAGCTTGCCCTTGCCCATCAGAAAGGCGAGCGCCGCCGGCAACTGCGAGCTCTTGAGCTCCTGCTTGAAGGCCTGCTTTTCCGTGGGCTCGTAGAGCCACAGCACCTGTCCGTTCGAAAGGAACATGCGCGGTTCTGGCTTGTCATAGTCCCAGCGCATGCGTCCCGGCTTCTTGAAGGACAGCGTGCCGGTGGAAACCGTGGCCCGTCCCACAACCGCGCGGCTATACGTCTGCGTGAACTTGGCGCGAAAATCCTTCGCCTGGTCGTAGCGCCTCTGCATTTTTTCGAGGACCGAACGCAACTCGAACGCGTCGTTCGACGATGCGGCCGGCTTGCCCGCGTCGGCCGGCTTGGCGGGTGCGGTCGCGACCGGGCCTGCCGCCAAGAAGAGAGCAAAAACGAGGGTCGTCATCGCGGCAGCTTAGCGCAAACCGCGCGCGCTTACGCTCCCGGCTGGCTCAAGTACTCACCGCGCGGTGCGATCACTTCGCGGGGCTTGATGCCGTTCGACGGACCGACCAATCCTTCGCGCTCCATCTGCTCGACCATTCGGGCCGCGCGGTTGTAGCCGATTTGCAGCCGACGCTGAATGAACGAGACGCTCGCCTGGCGCGTGTCGCAGACGATGGCGATGGCCTGGTCGTAGAGCTCGTCGTGGAAATCGTCGACGGCGGCAGCGCCCTCGCCGTCTTCCTCGTCGCGAGCGGTGAGGATGTTCATGTCGTAGACCGGCTTGGCCTGCTTCTTGAGGAAGTCGACCACGCGGTGAACTTCGTCATCGGACAGGAAGGCGCCTTGGATGCGCTTGAGCTTGGTTCCGCGATCCGAGAACA